>JANOOI010000230.1:0-4639 GCA_031421235.1 Bdellovibrio sp. | reverse complement strand
TGAAACACCAACAGCTGAAGCCGAAGAATCGATCATGTCAGTTTTTGAAAGCTGTTTAGAACAAGGCCTTGTCGTTGACGGTGTGGTTTCACAATCAGAACAGCAAGCCAAAACTTTTTGGCGCTACCGCGAAGATATTAGCGAAGCTTTATCAAAATATTCGCCATATAAAAACGATATTTCTGTCGCGATTTCAAAAGTTCCTGATTTCATGACTGATCTAGATCAAGTCTTTGCTAAAGCCTACCCTGATTGGGAAGTTATCTGGTTTGGCCATATTGGTGATGGTAACTTGCATATTAATATTTTACGTCCTGAAGGCATGACCAAAGAAAAATTTGTTCAAGAATGCCGTGCCGTGGATAAACATGTTTTTGAAGCCGTTAAAAAACAACTAGGAAGTATTTCTGCAGAACATGGTGTTGGATTAACAAAAAAATCATTTTTAAATTACACCAGATCAGAAGCAGAAATTCAGTACATGCGACAAATTAAAAAAGTTTTTGATCCAGATAATATTATAAATCCCGGAAAAGTCGTTTAATTAAAATACTTTGCGGGTTTTGATGCTTTTGTTGGATTTTTGAATTTTTTCAATCAGTTCATTGGCAGGCATATTCGCTTTATCCATTTCTAAATCCACAACTAAATAACCAATATGACTATCTGTTGATAAATACTGCGCCTGAATATTAGCACCCGCTTGCGAAATATAACCATTGATTTCACCTAGAACACCGGGCTCGTTACGATGTACATTCATGACCCGTGTGACGTTATTTTTTTGACTTAATTCGACTTGTGGAAATTGAACAGCGCCAGCTGTTGTGCCGGTGACTAAAAATTTTCTGAAACTTTCAGCGACTTCTAGACCAATAGAATATTGTGCTTCTTCAGTGCTACCGCCAATATGCGGAGTCAGTAAAACATTTTTTAGCCCTTGTAACGGCGATTTAAATTTTTCATTATTTGACGACGGTTCTACTGGGAACACATCAATCGCGCATCCTGCTAAATGATTTTCTTTAAGCGCTACTACTAAATCTTCGATCGCAATGACCGTTCCGCGTGAAGCATTAATCAAATAGCTGCCTTTTTTCATCATTAGAAGCTCTTTAGCTGAAATTAAATTTTTTGTTCCTGATGTTTCTGGTACGTGAAGACTTACGAAATCAGCAGTTTCTAATAAATCTTTTAGGTTATTTTTTGAAACAGCATTTCCTAAAGGTAGTTTTTTGATCACATCATAAAAAACAACTTTCATTCCCATTGATTCAGCTAAAATACTTAATTGACTGCCGATGTGACCGTATCCAATAATTCCTAATGTTTTGCCGCGTACTTCGCGTGAACCTTCAGCTGATTTGACCCATTCGCCTTGATGGGCTTGCATGCTTCGATCGCCAAGCTGCCTTGATAATGCAATCATTTCTGCAATAACCAGTTCCGCAACAGACCTCGTATTACTGTGTGGAGCATTAAACACAGGAATTCCTGATTCTGTAGCCTTTGCTAAATCGATTTGATTGGTTCCAATACAAAAAGCTCCGATAGCTAATAAATGTTTATTTTGATCTATAATTTTTGCAGTAATTTCTGATTTTGAACGAATTCCTAAGACATCATACTGTGGTAATAATTTAAGAAATTCTTCTTCGGTGGGGGCTTGCTTTACCAGATCAACTGTAAAGCCATTTTGCAAGAGAGTTTCCTGCGCTATGCGATGAATATTCTCAGTGAGTAAAATTTTAATTTTTGACATGTAGATATTCTAGATTAGAATAAAATAATGTCTACTGAATTGCTTAACCTTTTGATTGTTGATGATGATTCAACTCTTGCTGCTTCTTTGAAATTAATGGCCCCTGCTGGCTTTAAAGTCTACGTTGTTTCACAGCCAGACCTTATTCCAGATCATGTTTTTTACCATGCTGCGATGATCGATATGCATATTCAAACTAAAGTCGGCGAAACACCTGATGGCCCCACCGTTATCCAAAAATTAATTAAAAAAAATCCACAAACAGAAGTTGTTTCAATGTCTGGTGATTTAAATCGCCAAAATATGGAAATGGCGATTAAATCAGGTGCTGCACGTTTTTTAGCTAAGCCCTTGATCGCTGATGAAGTCACATTAACATTAGAAAAAATATTAGCTTACTGGCAACTTCGAAGAATTGATTCTAATTTTAAAAACAAAACGCAAATGGTTGGTGTTTCTTCGGCGTCTGAACAAATCAGAAAAACAATCGCTTCATTAAAGGGTGAAAAAAATGCCATTCTAATTGAAGGTGAAACTGGAACTGGAAAAGATGTTGTTGCCCGAATTTTGAATCAACAAGAAGGCGCCACCCCGTTTATAACTGTCAACTGTGCTGCGCTAACAGAAAATCTTTTTGAATCGGAATTTTTCGGTCACATTAAAGGTGCGTTTACAGGTGCTGATCAAAATAAAGTTGGTCTTGCTGAAGCGGCTCATGGCGGAGATTTATTTTTAGATGAAATCGAAGCTTTACCCCTAACTCAGCAGGCAAAGCTTCTTCGTTTTTTAGAAACTGGTGAAATTAAAAAAGTGGGTTCGAAAGAATTCATTCATGTTGATGTTCGCGTAATTGCTGCATCAAACGAACCCTTGAGTGATTTGATTCAACAAAAGAAATTTCGCGAAGATCTTTATTTTAGATTATCAAGTCATAAAATTTTTATTCCTTCATTGAAATCGAGACCTGATGATATCGCGCCCTTAAGTCAGCATTTTTTAGCTCATGCAAAAAACAAAAGACAGAAATCGTTTGAAGTTGATGCGTTAGATGTTTTGAAAGTTTACGCTTGGCCTGGAAATATTCGAGAATTGAAAAGGGTCTGTGAACAATTGTCGCTGACATCACCGCTACCGTTTATTCGGGCTGAAGATGTACAACATTTATTGGCCATAAATCTGCAGGGTTCAGCGACCACGCCATATGCTACATTAAATTTAAATAGTACGCTTGACCAGCATATGAACATTCAAGAAAAACAATTTATAACAGCAGTTTTAGAAAAAGTGAAAAATATCGATGAAGCTTGTTTAGCTTTGCAAATTTCTAAGTCAAGCCTATATAAAAAAATAAAGGATCATTCAATTCAGTATGAGTAATATTATAAATTCAGATTTTCAAGCCTGGGACAGCCCTGTCTATCAACAAACAGCAATGATCGTTGTCCTAGTTATTTTTGTTGGTGGAATCATTAATTTTATTTTTAGAAAAAAATATCAATATTCAATGATTGCTTGGGCTTCAATCAAAAGTTGGCTTTTTTTAGCACCCGTGCTTTTTGGATTAATGGGTTTGAAGCAACCTATACCTCTTATTTCTTTAACTTTGTTTGCTATTTTAGGTGCAAAAATATTTTTTCAAATTATGGGTATGTATCACAAAAGTGCATTTGTCTATATTTGCTACCTTGGCATTTTAGGTCTAAGTGCTTGTGCATATTATGACAATTTGGTCGTTTACAATGAAATGCCGATGCTGGTTTTAGGGTTGTCTTGTTTGGTTCCGCTGATTCAACGGGATTTCAAAAACATGATTCAATACATTTCATTAACACTATTAGGTTTTATTTTCTTGGGTTGGTCTTTTTTACACTTAGCTTTAATCTTTAATTTTGATAACGGAATATATCAAATGATGTATTTGATTATATTAACTGAGTTTTGCGATAATACAAACTTAGCAATTAGTCGTTATTTTGGCGGCACGCGAATCCTTTCCGAAATCTCGCAGCGAAGAACTTATCTTAGTACAGCTTTTTCAATTTTTGTCACAATCATATTGGCTTATTCAATGAGACATCTTTTGCCAGATCGAGGCGAACAGTATTGGTTAGCTTCAGGTTTAGTGGCTTCATTTGGCGGTGTTATTGGTGATTTAGTGATGTCTGTCGTAAGAAAAGACGCTGGCGTAAAAACTGTTGGACCTTTTATTCTTGGTCGTGGTGATTTTTTACAAAGAATGGATCGTCTTATTTTTGTTGCGCCCATTTTCTATTTTGTGATGTTAGCTTTAAGGTAGGTCTTCATGCGTGAATGGAATTATGAAAATGACCAGTGGACAAAGCTTCCCGACTACGTGAAGCATCTGCCACTATTTACGCAGCATTATGATCTAACGAGTCAGTTTTTTAAATTACTTTGGTATATTATTTTAAAAAAATGGTTTTACACCATGTACATTCGTCTAAGTGTCGTTGGTGGAAATTTTGATGAACTTTATAAAAACCATAAAAAACTAATTATTATTTCAAATCATGCATCACATTTAGATGCGACATGTATTGCCGCCAGTATTCCGCGTAGGCATTGGTATAATTTATATATCGCTGCAGCAAAGGATTATTTCTTTTCAAACCCTGTGTTTACTTTTTTTTCGCAACATTGCCTGGGCGCAATCCCCATCGACAGAAAAGACAAAAAAGGCGAAGCTGTTCAATTGATTTTAACTTTACTAAAAGATCTTGATCGCATGTGGCTAATTATTTTTCCTGAAGGCACCAGATCCAAAGACGGTAAAGTTCAGGAATTCAAAAGAGGCATCAGTATTTTTGCAGAAAAAACGAAGACTCCAATTTTATTTATTTATATCGATGGTAATTT
>JANOOI010000229.1:0-2833 GCA_031421235.1 Bdellovibrio sp. | reverse complement strand
GGGTCGTGATTCCTTTAATAGTTCCCATCATACAATTTGATTGCAGTTGCTCGTAAGCTTCATAAACAAAGTTTGTATCATACACAAAACCCATGACTGTGAATTGTTCACCCCGTGATTGCACTAAGTCACCTGCTTGATAAGATTTATATGTTGGTGAAAATTCACTGACATGAGCCAAATGTAAACTGTGTGTGCACGAGCTTAATAAAGCGATTAGGCACAGGTTTGTAAGAAATTTTATTTTCATAATCTCACCTACTTCTTAGCTTGTAATTGTTGGCAATAACCAGTGACTTTTAAGTTCTTTTTCCAAAAGATAAATAAAAAATATGCGATATTTTCATCTTTAGTTAACACACCAGTAATTTTACCGTCTCGACATTGTTGTTTTAATTCATCAACTGCTGCATCAACGAAATCATTGTCAAAATTAAAACCTAAAAAGATAAACTTACTTTTTTCAACTTGAATCTGATTACTTCGGTTAGGTGGAATTGATGTTAACGACACGCTATTTAGTGAAACGCATCCACTTAAAAGACTTAAAGCTAAAGCGATGGTTGCTATTTTTTTCATATTTATCCCTTATTTTTTTCTCGAGCTAATAAACAGTAGCCCGTTATTTTTACAATTTCACCAGATACAACTGGGTATTTTCGACTTTCACGAACTGATGTTAATCCAGTCACTTGTCCTGTTGGACATTTTTCATAAATAAGTAGAATTAAATTTTTTGCATAGTCTTTTACATAAACAGGATTACCTGTTCTCGGTCCCATTTGAAACATAGCTATGACATTTGCAACTTGTTGAATTTCTTGATTAGTTTGTTTGCTTGATAAAACTTTTGCGACACCTGCAGCCTCTTGAATGCTGACCCCAGTTTCACTGATTTTAATATCAAAGGGTTTTTGTACAAAACCAGATCTGTTTTCAATTTCACCGACTTGAACGTGATGAAGCTGGGCACACGATGCCATAAACAACAGAACAACGATTAATTTGTAGTTTATTTTTTTCATTTAAAAAGGCTAAGGCATATTGAATGAATCCAATAGCCTTAACTCGACTTGTTAAAAAAAGATGGGTCGGTTTTGCGATAAGCCGAGTTCTGTTCCTTGTGCTGACTCCCACATTGCCGACACAATTCGATAATCATTCCTCTGGGCCTTGCATTACTACAAAGCTCTAGCGATCTGACCCGGAATCTTCAGGCGAGTAGCCCTTATTTTCTAAAAACAAGCGAACCTGTTTTCAAAAACCATTTGAATTTGCATTCAGCATGGATTCCCTATTTGATCTTGCTTCACATCGAGTTTGGCTGTTTTCACTCCACCGGCTCCCCTTAATTCTCCCGTTCCCAAAAAAAGGATCATAGCCTTGGATATTCTTTCTGTTCCACTGTTCCTCGCCTTACGACGGAGGGGAGTTACCCCAGATGTCACTCTTTGAAGCTCGGACTTTCCTCGAGATTTTTACATCCCGCGATCATCTGCAAAACCTTGCTCAAACTTCTAGCATTGCATCGGGCCTATTTTCAACAACAATCTGCTGTATCTGTTGCCCAGGGGTTTCCTTAGGATTAGATTATTAAAGCTGACTTAGAAAAGAGGATTTTATGAAGTATTTAAGTGCACTTGCTGTATTTTTTTTAGTTATTGGCCTTAACGTTGTCTCTGTAGCTGGTGATGGAGCCCACGACGAAGTAGCTGAAGAAAAACATGACAGTCATGGTAAAAAACAAGGTCCCAACAAAGACTGGAGCCATGCACGCCAAGAACAAGTTGGAAAAATTTTTCCAGAATTAACAAAAAATGCTGATGCTTCTGCAAAACCGTCAGATGTAAAATTAACATCTCCTAAATTTTTAGCTAAAATTTCTGGCCCAACAGTAAAGTTAGAATGGTCTGAAGCACAAAACGCAACCAACTACCACGTACAAATTTCTAAAGATGCCGGATTTAACAATCGTTCAATGTATTTGGCCGAAGATAAATGGGTGAGCGGTAATTCGTTTGAAGTCTCTAATTTAGAACCAGGTGTTAAATACTTTTGGAGAGTCGCTGCTGTTAATAAAAATAAAGATTCACAATATACAAAATCAGTTTTTGTGTTTTCAGCATTTGAAACTGCTGCCCAATAGTTTTTTTAAAATTAAATTAAAAAGGAATAACCACTATGTCGAAAGTTGATAACGAAGTTCTCCACGCACAACTGAACTGGCGCTACGCTTGTAAAAAATTTGATCCAACTAAAAAAATTCGTGAAGCCGATTGGAATATTTTAGCTGAATCACTTCGTTTATCGGCATCTTCATATGGCTTGCAGCCATGGAAATTTATCGTTGTTCAAGATCCCGAAATTAGAAAACAATTGCTACCGTTGTCTTGGGGGCAAACCCCAGTGACTGATTCATCCCATTTTGTGGTAATCACTTACAAAGAAAAAATGGATGAAACCCATATCGAAAAGTTTATCACTGAAACAGCTAAAGTCCGCGGTACAGATACGGCTTCGCTAGCGGGTTACAAAGACATGATGGTTGGTGATTTAGTTAAAGGTCCACGAGCGCAAGTTATTAACTGGTGGGCTCAAAGACAGACTTATATTGCCATGGGAACTTTATTAACAACAGCTGCCATGATGGAAATTGATACTTTACCTATGGAAGGTTTAGATCCTGCTGCCTATGATAAAGTTTTAGGTCTTGAAGGCACTGGCTGGAAAACAGTCGCAGCTGTGGCCTGTGGCTATAGATCCGCCGATGACAAATATCAAAACGCAAAAAAAGTTCGTTTTGATATTAAAGATGTTATTAGTTATAAATAGT
>JANOOI010000228.1:0-4881 GCA_031421235.1 Bdellovibrio sp. | reverse complement strand
TACAGCTGATCAGTTGGACTGGATTGTTCCACATCAAGCCAATTTAAGAATCACTGAAGCCGTAGCTAACCAATTTGATTTTCCCCTAGACCGGGTTATTTCAACAGTTCATGAAACTGGTAATACTTCAGCTGCATCGATCCCAATAGCTTTTGATATGGGTTACAGAGATGGTCGAATCAAACGTGGCCAACTGATCTTGCTTACTGCTTTCGGCGCAGGATTGACTTCTGGGTCAATCCTTTTGAGATACTAAAAATATTTCATTTCAATTTTTAATCAGGAGTAAAAATGTATTCATTTGTATTTCCCGGACAGGGTAGCCAATCAGTTGGAATGGGTAAATTTATTTATGATGAATTTCCTGTATCAAAAATTGTGTTCGAAGAAGCCAGCGATGCTTTATCCTTTGATATAAAAAAATTATGTTTCAATTCGTCAGATCAAGATTTAGCGTTAACTGAAAATACTCAACCCGCTTTATTAACTGTTTCAGTCGCAACAGCGCGTGTCCTTAAATCAACGTTAGGTGTATCTGCCGTCGCAACAGCGGGACATTCAATAGGTGAATATTCATCATTAGTTGTGGCAGAAACCTTGCGTTTTTCTGATGCTGTAAGGGCTGTTAGGTTCAGAGGCCAAGCTATGCAATCAGCTGTACCTGTTGGTGAAGGTGGCATGACTGCGGTCTTAGGATTATCAGAAGCGCAAATTCATTTTCTGTGTCAGTGGACTGAAAAACAATCGGGTTATACACCAGTTAATCCTGCTAACTTTAATTGTGATGGCCAAATTGTTATTAGCGGAAGTTTAAAAGCCTTAAATTGGCTAAAAGAAAATTTCAAATCAGAGATATTTGCAGAAAATGGACTGCCAGCACCTGCCCGTGCTAAGTTAATCTCATTGCAAGTGTCGGCTCCTTTTCACTGTGCTTTAATGAAGCCCGCTGAAGAAAAAATGAAATTCTTTTTACATGACCTTGATTTTAAAGATGCAAAAATTCCTGTCTACCAGAACTACAATGCTAAAGCCGAAACGAATGCGAATACTTTACGGGAAAACCTGATTAATCAGGTCTCAGGGTCGGTCAAATGGACACAAAGTCTAGCGGCAATGAAAGCTGCTGGTTACACCCGATTTATTGAGTGCGGACATGGTTCAGTCCTAAAGGGTTTGCTTAAAAAAATAGATCCTGAATTCACTGTGTTTACCACAACATCAGTTGACGATTTAAAACTTATTGAAGCAGCGCAAAAGTAGTCATTTAAGTCAAAAAATGCTTGAGTAACAGCCCTACTTAAATACACTGAGCCAATGAATTCACAACTGTATAATCTATCTGGAAAAAACGTATTTATCACTGGCGGTAGCCGCGGCATAGGTGCAGCCATAGTTCGCAAATGTGCAGAACTGGGTGCGCATGTGGCGTTTACTTATTCAAGCCAACACGCACAAGCATCACAAGTTTTAGCAAGCTTGCCAGGCGTTGGTCATAAAATTTATAAGTTAAATGTCAGTCTTCAATCAGAAGTTGAAACCGTTTCGCAAACTGTTCTTAAGGATTTTACTGAGATTCACGGCGTTGTAAATAATGCGGGGATCACGAAAGATCAGCTTCTATTGCGTATGAAAGATGAAGATTTTGATGCTGTTTTAAAAGCTAATCTTTACGGGACTTTTTATGTCAGTAAAGCTTTTGCTAAAAATTTATTGCGTGCTAAAAATGCTTCTGTTGTGAATATTTCGTCAGTGATTGGATCAACAGGTAACGCTGGTCAAGCTAACTACGCGGCTAGTAAGGGCGGCGTTGAGGCTTTTACAAAATCAATGGCTTTAGAGCTTTCGTCACGAAATGTGAGAACCAATGCTGTGGCTCCGGGTTATATTAAGAGTGATATGACCGATGCCTTAACAGAAGATCAACTGAAGCAGTTTTCTGAAAAAATTCCGTTAGGCCGAGCCGGTCAAGCCGAAGAGGTCGCTAATGCTGTTGCTTTTTTACTCAGTGATGCTTCATCCTATATCACTGGGCAGACTCTCCATGTTAACGGAGGGCTTTACCTTCAATAGGCGATGCGCTAAGGTTATTTCGTAATACTAACCAACTAATTAAATTAATAATTAAAACCAAAAGGGAGAATTTATGTCAGTACAAGGAAAAGTAAAAGATATCATCGTTGATCAACTTGGTGTGGATCCAGAAAAAGTTAAACTAGAATCAAAATTCATTGAAGATTTAGGCGCAGACAGCTTAGATATCGTTGAATTAGTTATGGCGATGGAAGAAGAATTCGATATCGAAATTCCTGATGAAGACGCTGAAAAGTTGAAAACAGTTAATGACGTCCAAACATACCTTGTTTCTAAAGGTAAAGCTCAATAAAAAAATATGGAATTGACTCGTAAGCACGGACAAAAAAGAGTCGTGATCACAGGTGTTGGGGCAGTATCCCCTCTTGGTCTTTCTATGGATGACACCTGGAAAGCGGCCTTAAATGGTCAGTCAGGTATTGATCGCACTACCCGATTTGATACGACAGCTTACGATGTTAAATTTGCAGGAGAAGTTAAAAACTTTAACCCTGATCTTTACATTGAACGCAAAGAACAAAAAAAAATGGATTTATTTATCCAGTACACGATTGCCTGCGCAAAAATGGCCATGGATCAATCGGGGTATCAAGTCACCGAAGAAAATTCTCATCGCATTGGGGCCTTGATAGGCTCTGGTATGGGTGGTCTTCCGCTGATCGAAGAGCAAATTAGAAAATTAGCTGACAAGGGCCCATCCCGCATTTCTGCTTTTTTTATTCCAGCAGCAATTACAAATTTAGCCTCTGGCTGGGTGACGATGAACTACGGGATTAAAGGCCCAAGTTATTGTATCACATCCGCTTGCGCATCGGGTGTCCATTCACTGGGCGAAGCATATAATTACGTGCGTTTTGGATTGTGTGATGCGATGGTTGCTGGCGGTAGTGAAGCCACAGTCACTGGACTTGCTGTTGCAGGTTTTAGCAATATGCGAGCCCTATCAACAAGAAATGACTCTCCGAAAGAAGCATCACGTCCTTGGGATAAAGACCGCGATGGTTTTGTCTTAGGTGAAGGTTGTGCTATTTTCGTCATAGAATCTTTAGAATCAGCGATCAAACGTAATGCAAAAATTCTTTGTGAAATCACTGGCTACGGGGCCTCCTCTGATGCTTATCATATTACTTCGCCAGAACCTAACGGTGAAGGTTTCACATGGGCGATGCAAACAGCACTTACTGATGCTGAATTAAATCCTGAACAAATTAATTATGTAAATGCCCACGGTACAAGTACGCCGATGGGTGATCCGATTGAATCAAATGCTGTTAAAACTTTAATGAAAGATCACGCTAAAAAAGTTTGGATCTCTTCGACAAAATCAATGACCGGTCATTTACTGGGCGCTGCCGGCGCACTTGAATCTGCTTTTTGTGTGAATGCAATTGTTCATCAAGCCGTCCCCCCAACGATCAATTTAAATAACCCAAGTCCTGAATGCGATCTTGATTATGTGCCGCACACAGCTCGTGAAGGAAAAATCGATCACGTATTAAATAATTCTTTTGGTTTTGGTGGAACAAACAGCTGTCTTATATTTTCTAAACTTAAGTAGTTAACTAATGTGGAACTGTAGTTAACTTAAGTAAAACTGTAGGACTTCAACTTAATTAAAGGAGCTCCCATGATTACTGAAATTCATATCGCAAGTGATCATGCAGGGATTGAGCTAAAATCTCAACTTGTGCAATTCATCAAATCAAATTTGAAACTAACTTGTACTGATTACGGTCCTCTAACAACTGATTCTGTGGACTACCCTGATTTCGCTGACAAAATTGCCTTGGCCATAAAAAATAAAACAACTGCTCTTGGTGTTCTTATCTGTGGATCAGGCCAAGGCATGTGTATGCGTGCTAACAAATTTTCACATATTCGTGCAGCTTTTGTTTACAACGATGAAATCGCAAAACTATCGCGCGAACATAACAATGCAAACATCATTTGTATTGGTGCGCGTTTTTGTAGCACAGACGAAGCAAAAACATGGATTCAGACATTTATTAACACGCCTTTTTCTGAAGGTCGTCACGCACAGAGGGTTGCAAAAATATCAAGACCTGCCACATAATAGGGTATGACTACGACTTCAAGTACACTTAAAAATAATTTACAAAAAAATGATCCTGAAATCGCAAATTTAATTCAGCAAGAGGACACAAGACAACAAGAAGGTCTTGAAATGATCGCCTCTGAAAATTACGCATCAACTGCTGTCATGGAAGCCCAGGGCTCAGTGCTTACAAACAAATATGCTGAAGGCTACCCTGGAAAACGTTATTACGGTGGTTGTCAGTTTGTTGATGGTGTTGAAACTTTAGCAATCGATCGCGCTAAAAAACTTTTCCAATGTGAATTTGCAAACGTGCAGCCGCATTCAGGATCACAAGCCAATATGGCTGTCTATTTATCGGCATTAAACGCCGGGGATGCTATTTTAGGAATGGATCTATCTCATGGTGGCCATTTAACCCACGGAAGCCCCGTGAATTTTAGTGGTTTATTATTTAAAGCTGCCAGTTACAAATTAGATCCGCAAACAGGATTAATAAATTACGACACCATTCGTGAAACAGCTAAAGAAGTAAAACCAAAATTAATTATTGCCGGTTACAGTGCCTATTCACGAAAATTAGATTTCGGAAAATTTAAAGAAATTGCAACCGAAGTCGGAGCCCAGTTATTAGTGGATATGGCGCATTTTGCGGGCCTCGTCGCCAGTGGCCATCATGAAAGCCCAATGCCATACGCTGATTATGTGACTTCAACAACACACAAAACATTACG
>JANOOI010000227.1:0-9086 GCA_031421235.1 Bdellovibrio sp. | reverse complement strand
TAAAAATTCTTAAAACCAACTGTCAATCTGGAAAACTAAAGCTAGATCTTGATATCGAAACTTATTTAACAACAGGTGTTGCTAAAGCTGCAACATGCGAGTAACTGATGAGAAAAAAAATGGCCACACTTATAAATTTATTCGCTTTAACTTTAAGCCTTAAAGCACATTCGCAAGTTGATCAATGGCCCGAAATCAAAAAGCTCAAGTCAGGAAATGCTTTAAGCACTTTTGTTTATGATTACTGGAATTACAGTAAAAAAAATGGAGCTACTGAGCTAAATAAATATTTAGATTCGTCAGATCTTAAAGCTTTACTGATCGAAGGCCCTGTTGTTGGTGATTACCATTTTAACAATGTGGCTTTGTATTTTAGCGAAAAAACAAAACAACCTGAATTAGCCATTGCGGATTTAGATGATTCAGGACAGGCTTCCTATTTTTTTGATCTTGTTAAGTTTTATACTTATTTGACTGATGAAAAAGTTGATTTCAGTAAAAAAGATTTCCTCTCAGCGTATTTACATGGTTTAAGCCAATCAATGGATGAGCTTAAAAGCCAACAAGATGCTGTTATTAGTGAAATGTTTGAATTAGATAAAGGCAACTTTGATAAAGCGAATGAAAAATACACGTCTAAAAAATACGATAATAACAAATTCACAGCTGATCTTAAATTATCCCCTGTCACTGACAAAAGTTCTAAAAAACTCATCGATATAGCTGTAAAAGAATTCGTCCCAAAGGCTAAAATTTTAGATATGGGATCAAGAATTAACGTTTCCGGAAGCAGCATGGGATCGGTCAGGTATTGGATTCTTATTCAAATGAGTACAGATATTCGAATTATTGAATTTAAAGAACTAAAAAGTCCGAGCGTTATTAAGTATTCGGCAAAGCAATTAGATCAAGAAAAAAGATTCAGCTCATTAAATGAAGCTTTCAAGTCAGCAGAATATTGGAAGAATTCTAAAATTCTAACAACTCAAGATAAAAAATCATATTTATTAAGATTGAAAACTAAAAATCCACTTGAAGATATTGTATTGGATTTGGTTCAGGAAGATGGCAATGAACTTGTGAAGCTTTACGCAGGCTATTTAGGCTTTATTCATTCACAAAAAATGACAGCTGCTATGCGTGGTGAATATATTCAAGTGATTGATGATAACAGAAAATCACTGATTGAATTTAGTGATGCGTATTCTGAAAGTTATATTAAATCTTTAGAAAAACGAATGAAGAAAAATAAATAGGGCCTAGTCGGCCCTATTTTGAAAAACTTATTTTTAAAACAAATTGTATTTACACAGCATTTAGCGCGATGCGCCTAAAGGTGCCAGGCACCCAATTATTCGTCGTGCTCTTCAGTGATTGACGATGATGTTAGATCTTCTTTAGAAAGTTCTGGTAAAACTTCTTTTGTCGAATCTGATTTTGGTGGGTTCGCTTTTAAGTAGTCTTTCACTTTCACAGGATCAGGAGCAATCATCGTGAACATATTTTTACCTTCAGTTTTAGGCTGAGATTCAATGATCGCTAGATCTTTCACGAAATCAATCGCTTTTAAGATGACCTGTAATCCCATGTCTTGATGGGACATTTCACGACCCATAAAACGTAAATTGATTTTTACTTTATCGCCTTCAAGTAAGAATCTTCTAGCATGTTTCATTTTCGTTTCGAAATCATGTAGGTCAGTTCTTGGGCGCATTTGGATTTCTTTAATAACCACGATCACTTGTTTTTTTCGTGAAGCAGCGGCTTTCTTTTTATTTTCGTATTTGTACTTGCCGTAATCCATGATTTTACATGTCGGAGGAGACGCTGTTGGTCCGATTTCGATTAAATCTAAACCACGATCTTCTGCTAAACGAAGTCCTTCAGGAACTGTCATGACCCCGAGCATTTCGCCTTCTTCATCGATCACACGGATCTGTGGGGCTCTGATGTCGCGATTAACACGAAGTCCATCTTTATCGCCACGTTTTTTGTCACGGTCAAAACGGTTGAATCCGCCGCCTTTTGGTCCACTTTGGTTATTCGACTGATTTATAAAATCCTCCTCTGGATTGTTATTAAAAAATTTCCTACTATGAATTGTTTTTCATAGTAGGCTTTAGTTCTCTATTCTTTTTATTATCCACAATCATATGCATGGCATGATCCCAAGCAATGTCATTGATCACTGTGCCGTCGCTTAAACGCACGGATACAGTTCCCTGTTCAGCTTCTTTATCGCCTACGATAATCATATACGGGATTTTTTGTAATTGCGCTTCCCGAATTTTAAAATTCAATTTTTCGTTTCTACGATCAAATTCAACACGAATTTCTTGGGCGTGTAAATCGTTTTGAATTTTTTCACAAAATGGATTTACCCGGTCAGTGACATTTAAGATAGTCACCTGAACTGGTGATAACCAAACTGGCAAATGCCCTGCTGTGTGTTCTAGGTACACCCCAATAAAACGTTCTAATGAACCTAAGACCGCACGGTGTAACATCACTGGGTGATGTTCAGTGTTGTCTTCACCTGTGTATTTTAAATCAAAATTCATCGGTAAATTAAAATCACATTGTATAGTGCCTAATTGCCATGGACGCTTTAAGGCATCAACAAACATAATATCCAATTTAGGCCCGTAAAAAGCCCCGTCGCCAGGATTTACAGTGTAAGGAATGTTTAAGATTTTTAAGGCTTGTGCTAACGCATTTTCAGCTTTATCCCAAACATCATCTGAACCCATTCTCTTTTCAGGACGAGTCGATAAATACACATGGTATTCAACCATTCCTAGTTTTTGATAAACTTCATTTAATAATTCAACAAAACCTTTAATTTCTTGCTGCAATTGTTCAACTGTACAGAAAATATGAGCATCATCCTGACAGAATGTGCGTACACGAGTTAACCCCGATAAAGCACCAGACACTTCGTATCTGTGCAGACGACCAAAATCAGCCATGCGATAAGGTAGATCACGGTACGAATGTTTACCTGAAGCAAACTATAAACAATGCGACGGACAGTTCATGGGTTTCGAACTGAAATCACGATCATCAACTTTTGTGAAGTACATATTTTCTTTATAATTCGCGTAGTGACCTGATGTTTTAAATAATTCCACATCAAAAATTTGTGGAGTAATCACTTCGTGATAACCATATTTAAAATACATATCACGCATGTATTTTAATAATTCATTGTAAACAACAGTGCCTTTGCCAGTGAAAAATGGAGACCCTGGCGCCCAGGGGTGAAACATGAACATTCCCAGTTCTTTTCCTAGTTTTCGGTGATCCCGTTTTTTAGCTTCTTCAATATTTATTAAATACTGTTCAAGTTCTTTTTTATCTTGAAACGCTGTCGCATAAACACGTTGAAGCATTTGGTTGGCTTGATCGCCTTTCCAGTAAGCTCCGGCAACGCTCATTAATTTAAACGCTTTGATTTGCCCTGTCGATTGCACGTGAGGACCGCGGCATAAATCAAACCAGCTACCTTGATGGTAAATACCAACAACAGTTTCGCCTTTAGCGGCAAGATCTTGAATCAATTCAACTTTGAATCGTTCACCCATGGATTTAAAAGTTTCAATGGCTTTATTAATTGGCCAGTTTTCACGAACCAACGGAAGATCTTTTTTCTGAATCTCTTCCATCTTTTTTTCAATTTGCGCAAAATGCTCTTCAGTAAAAGTAAACGGAGAATCAAAATCATAATAAAATCCGTTTTCAACAACGGGGCCTATTGTGACTTTCACTTCAGGCCAAATTTCTTGGATAGCTTGCGCCATTAAGTGCGCTGCTGAATGTCTTACGACTTCTAAAGCTTCAGCTGATTTTGTTGTAACGATTTCTATTTTAGTTCCATCCACTAATGGGATTCTAAAATCGATCACATCTTTTGCGCCATTCAGTTTAGCGCCTAAAGTGTCTTTAGCAAGTCTAGCACCGATTGAATTGGCGACTTCTAAAGTCGTTGGTTCGTGATCGAATGTTTTAACAGAGTTATCCGGTAATATAATTTTTATTTCGTTCATACTGATTTATTCATTTTATATTTTAACTTTATTTGTATTTTTATTTTTACTATTTTTTTAGAGATTTTAGATTTTTTACTCATGGACGACACATTTTTGAAGATCTGATAAAGATTAAAATGTGGTGGTCGTGATATTGAACATGAATTAAGTATGGCAATAAAAAAGGCTTTTTTCAAGAGAAGTCTTTTGAAAAAAGCCTGTTTATAGAATCTTAAAGCCAACGCAAAAACCATCTAACTAGAGGGCTAACCAAAAAAACTAACCAAGGAACTAATAAGTAACGTGGTGATTTAAAGCCTCGTGCATACGAGGATCTTTAATAGCCACCAAGTTATACTTGGACATAAAGCCAGTTAAAAGCTTTAGGAATATCCCGGCAAAACCCACAAACATGGCAATTTCTAAAAATCCAAATTTTGGCGAGCCATCAAAAAAGTTTGGATAAACTAACCAGTAAATATCAATGTATTGCATAACAAGAACCAAGATTGAGATCCCGACTAAATTTGCGTCATTTCGTTTCGCATCCCGTGGCAATAACACTAAAAATGGAACTATAAATCTAAAAATCAACAACCCAAAAGACACCATAAGCCAGCCACTGTGTGACCGCATAAGGTAAAATTCAGTTTCTTCAGGGATGTTAGCGTACCAAATTAACATAAACTGAGAAAATGCAATATAAGCCCAGAATATTGTAAAACCTTTTAAAAATTTACCAATATCATGTTGGTGCTCAACTGTGATGTAACCTTGAATCCATTTAGAATTTTTTAGGCAGACGACCATGATGGCTAAAACCGCCATAGTTGCCTGAACCATGCCTGCAAAAGTGTAAATTCCATAAATAGTCGAATACCAACTTGGTAGTAATGACATCAATAGATCCAGCGAAAACAATGAAAAGAAGATTGCGAAGAAAGCAATGAAACCTATTGAATAGACTCCGTTTTTTTGCGTTAAAGCGTGATCGCCTGTTTGATCTTGCTTCAAAGAATTTCCGACTAAGATATTTTTGAAAATCAAACATCCGACAGCAAAAATCATAAGTCTTACGATAACAAACCACGGTGCTAAATAAATCGCTTTTCCGCCGGTCATGCGATAGGCCTGCGCAGGGTCGGCCCAGGCATAAAGGTATTTGAAACCAACAATCAGAACTAAGCTTCCGATCAACATTGCTGGTAAAAAGCTAGTTAAGGCTTCCGCAAGCCTGCGAATCGAAACACTCCAGCCAGCTTTTGTCACATGATTTAAAGCGATAAAAAACATGCCACCAACACCGATACAAGCAAAGAAGAAAAAAGACACAAGATAAGACGTCCATAATCTTTCTGGATCTTTGGCAAAACCGTAAATTAAACCTAATAAACCAATGCAAATTGAAACATAGATTGTCGTATTCAAAGCTTGCGGTGTTTCAAACTTCTCTATTTTTAATTCTGGATGGTGATTTGATGATCCCATGTTTTATTATCCTTTGATTAATTATTTTGAATTTTTTTGGGTGTCTTTTTGAACATTTTTTTGTTCAGCTTTTTGCAAATGGCGAACATAGTTCACAACTTGCCAGCGGTATTGCGCAGGAATATGAACCGAATATGGACCCATAACCCCTTGCCCCATAGTAATCACATGATAAATCTGCCCATCGGTCCAACCGTTAATTTTATCAGACAACATAGATGGTGGTTTTAATGCCATTGTCTCAGCAACGGACATTTTATCTCCGCCTTCACCGTTAGCTCCGTGGCAAACTGCGCAGTGAATCGTGTAGTATTTTAGACCTGTTTTTAAATTCTCTTCAGAAAAATTTCCCGCTAAAGGATTTTTATTATTTTTTGATCCTTCAAAATCTTCTGCAAACGCATAAGGAATAAACCCTTGTGGCTGAGTTCCCTCAGGTGGAAGTCTCATCGCTGCATTATTAGGTGCACCGATATCAGCTTCTTGCGGTTTCAATGCAGGGGATTCCATCATGTCTTGAATCAATTCGACATTGGGTTGTGATTTATCACTGCAGCCAGATAAAACAGCTAACACTGTTAGGCCTAAAATGATTTTCAATGTGTGTGTGATTTTTTTCATCTTAGTACTCCGACACTTTTTTAATTTCATCAGCACCAAGATCTTTAAACATTTTTTCAATGCGATCAGGGCTGTAGCCAATGTCATTTTCTGGAATAAAAATAGCAAACTTATGACAAGTTAAGTCTTTATCAATCACAGGTGGATCGATTTTTGGCATTCCACATAAATAGAAAAAAGCCCCCACTGAAACAAGTGCTGCAAATAAAATAGTTAATTCGAAAATAATCGGAACAAAAGCTGGCAATGAAAACATAGGCTTACCACCAACATTAATCGGCCAATCAGAAACGGATGTGTAATATGTTAAAGCTAAGCCTAAAGATAGACCAATAATCCCTGCAATAAAAGTGATGTAAGGAATTGGCGATCTTTTTATTCCGCAAGCTTCTTCCATGCCGTGAACTGGGTAGGGCGTAATCGCATCGAACTTCACATAACCCGATTCACGAACCTTATAAGCCGCTTTGATTGTTGCAGCTTCGTCTAAAAATATTGCGGCGATTCCGCCAATGACTCTTTTTTTAGCCATGACTAGTTCCCCTTTCCATGATGTTCATCATCACGACCCACACGAAGTACAGGTTTTATTTCTGCAATTGAAATTGCTGGAAACACACGAAGATAAAGTAAAAAAATTGTAAAAAACATACCGAACGAACCCACTAAGATGGCCGTGTCATACATCGACCACGCATACTGACCCCAGTTCGATGGCAGAAAATCACGGTGTAAAGATGTTACTGTAATAACGAAACGTTCAAACCACATTCCGATATTAACAAAAATTGAAATCACAAACATCGCAGGAATTGAACGGCGAATTTTTCTTAACCAAAATAATTGCGGTATTAAAACATTACATGAAATCATAATCCAATAAGACCAAGCATACGGACCTAATGCTCTGTTCATAAAAACATAACGTTCGTAATCATTCCCCGAATACCAGGCAATTAAAAATTCAGCACCGTAGGCATAACCCACCATTAAACCAGTCATCATGATAATTTTATTCATGACTTCCATATGATCGATCGTGATGTAATCCTTAAATTGCGGAAATCCAATTCGCACTAAACTCATTAATGTAATAACCATCGCAAAACCAGAGAAGATTGCTCCGGCTACGAAGTACGGTGGAAATATTGTTGTATGCCATCCCGGTACTCCAGAAACCGCGAAATCGAATGAGACGATTGTATGAACTGATATAACCAGCGGCGTTGATAGCCCTGCAAGAACTAAATAAATCATTTCAAAGTGTGACCATTGTTTCGCCGTGCCTCTCCACCCTAAAGATAAAGCCCCATAAATGGTACGGCGAACTTTATTCACAGCACGGTCTTTAACTGTCGCTAAATCTGGAATCATTCCCACAAACCAAAATACAGTTGATACTGTGGCGTACGTCGAAATGGCAAAAACGTCCCATAGTAAAGGCGATCTAAAATTCACCCACAATGGGCCGCGCTGATTAGGATATGGAAACAACCAAAAATCTAACCAAGGCCTGCCTGTATGAATCAACGGAAAAATCCCTGCAGTCATAACCGCAAAAACAGTCATGGCTTCAGCTGTTCTCGCAACCGAAGTTCTCCACTTTTGACTGAACAAAAATAAAATAGCAGAAATTAATGTTCCTGCGTGGCCAATACCAACCCAGAATACGAACGTGATAATCATCGTTCCCCAAGCCACTGGATGATTTACGCCTAATAAACCCATACCCGTTGAAACAACCATCGCAATCGTTAGGATATAAAATATAAATAAAGCTTTCGCTGATAAGAATAAACCTAACCATTCTTTCGAAGGCACACGTTCAATTGGTGCGCAGATATCATCTGTCACATCTTTTAAGGTTTTATTTCCTAATACTAATTGATTACGCTTAAGCATGGCTGGCTCCTTTCTTAGTAGGAGTCACTTGATCATTGTTTTTTATTTTCGACATGTATCTAACCGATGGTTTCGCGTACCACTCTTCTAATAAGGCATAAGCACGCGGTTCTGTTTTGAACGCTTTTGCAACACGAGAATTTTCATCATTTAAGTCACCAAAAGTAATCGCCTGAGTAGGACATGCTGCTTCACATGCGACTTTAATATCACCATCTTTTAATGGACGATTTTCTTTTTTAGCTTGGTTTTTACCTTCTTTAATACGTTGAACGCAGAAAGTACATTTCTCCATCACACCACGAGTTCTCACAGTGACTTCAGGATTTAAAGCCATGTGCATTGGCTTTTCGATTAGTTTTGCATAATTAAACCAATTAAATCTGCGAACTTTATAAGGGCAATTGTTTGAACAATATCTTGTTCCCACACAGCGATTATAAATCATTTCGTTTAAGCCTTCGCTGCTGTGTACAGTTGCCAAAACCGGACAAACAGTTTCACAAGGAGCATTATCACAATGCTGACACATCACTGGTTGAAACACAGCTTCAGCCGAATCAGGATTTCCTGCATAGTATCTATCGATACGTATCCAATGCATTTCACGGCCTTGCATGACATATTTTTTACCAACGACATGAATGTTGTTTTCAGACTGGCAAGCTGTCATACATGCAGAACAGCCGGTGCAAGTATTTAAATCAATAGCCATTCCCCATTTATGACCGTTGTACTGATGGCCTGCCCAAATATTCCATGTGTGATGACGATGAATATTAGCTTCTTTAGATTTTTCATAATCTTTATTTGTTGCCGTCACAACGATCTGACGACCTTCCATTGAATCATGACCCTGAGTCGTGACTAAAGTGTATTTTTCACCGGTTTTTTTGAATTCAACAGGCAAACCTGAAGCTATCATTTCATTATTTTTAACAGTTAAAAATTGATACGCATTTTGGCCAATACCATTACCGACTTTACCCGCGTGTGTGCGTCCGTAACCCACAGCTATTGAAATCACACCATCATGAAGACCTGGCT
>JANOOI010000226.1:0-2538 GCA_031421235.1 Bdellovibrio sp. | reverse complement strand
TTACAACTGCTTCTAAAAAATAACTGTAAAATAGAAATACAAGATCTACAGATTTTTGATATGTTCCCTCAAACAGACCACTTTGAAACTGTTTGTGTCGTCAGTATCCATAAATAGCTAAACAGTTGACTGAATACGCTTTGGGCTGGCTTAATAAACAAGTATGGCCTTATCTTTTGAATATATTATTTTACCATTCATTATTTTGATTGTTTCTTCTTGCGGTACATTTAGGGAAAAATCACCTGAAAAAGCTGAATTACACATGCAGCTGGCCATATCTTATCTAGATCGAAAAAACTACCCAACTGCCTTGAAGGAGCTTCTATTGGCGGAAGAAGCTGATCCTGACAATTATCACGTTCAGAATAATTTAGGATTGGTTTACTTTATTCGTCAAAAATACGATCTTTCCATAAAACATTTTTCGCAGGCTTATAAATTAAATCCGAAATTTACTGATGCTAAAAATAATCTAGCCCGTGTACATATCGAAATAAAACAGTTTCAAACTGCTCAGAAGCTTATCGAACAAGTCCTTACAGATTTAACCTATGCCACGCCAGAAAAAGCCTACATGAACTATGGCCTTTTAGAATTCAATCGATCACGTTATAAACAATCAAAGTTATACTTTAAAAAAGTTTTAGAAATTAATCGTGAAGATTGTATCGCCCATGTTTACTATGGACGAAGTTTTTTAGAACTCAAAGAAAACAGACAGGCTATCGAACAGTTAGAAAAATCTATCCCTTTTTGCCAACCAATTGGTATTGATGATGCCCATTATTTTTCAGCAATTGCTTTATACAGAACGAATCAAAAAGATCAATCACTGACGCGATTTAATGAAGTTCTTAAACTGTTCCCGGAAGGTGCACGTCTGGAGTCTTCAAAAAAAATGATTCGCTTGATTGAAAAAGGAAGTCTATGAAAATTACTGGTGAACTATTAAAGGCTGAACGACTTAAAAAAGATTTAACTGTTCAAGATATTGCACAAGCTTTAAAGTTAAGCTCCCGAACTATTACGTTAATTGAAGCTGGTGATTTAGATCAGTTGCCATCAAAAACATTTGTTAGGGGCTTTGTAAAAGGTTATGCAGACTATTTAAAAATTGATTCAGACCTGGTGATGAAGCAATTTCAAGAAGAAATGGGCACAACCCACCCCGTTCCAAAAGTCCCTCCACCGGGCATGAAAACAGAAAATAAAAAAGTAATGACTGCGCGTGTTTCTGATAATCACTTGTCAAAAAAGAACATTGTCTACTTTTCTGTAGTCACTATTTTGGTATTACTTGTTGTGGCTGCAAATAAAATTATTAGTCATTATCAAAATGAAGTTATTGCTGAATCTATAACACAAAATCAAACAGCAATAGAAGCATCAAACGAAGTTGTTTCGGCAGCTTCAGTGCCATTAATTCCCGAAGAACAACTCACGGAAGTTGCAGCATCTCAAACGATTCAATCAGCAAGCCAGCCGATTGTAGCTAAAGAAACACCGAAAATTGAAGAAGCTACAGCAATTGTTACCAAGCCGTCAGAAATGCCAGCCGTTAAATCAAAAGCTCAGCCCGTTGAAATTCTTATTGAAGCAAAAAAAGATGGCATAATTGAGTATGCTAAAGGGAACACTTCTGACTTTAAGAAAATTTCTTTAAAAGCTAACACTTATCAAATTCTAAAATCAGCATCTGGTTTACATTTAAAGACATCGGACGGAAGTCTTTTCAATATTACTGTAAACGGTATTAATAAGGGTTCTATGTCGACACAGAATAAATCTGTTGAAATGACTTTTTGATTTGTGACATTTAAAAAAATTCTACCTTTTTTACTAGTTCCTTTTCTGTTAAAAATTTTAATCTCTTATTTGACCCCCATAACTGGTGACGAAGCTTATTATTGGTTTTGGTCTCAGAACCTGCAACTTAGCTATTTTGATCACCCTGCAATGATTGCGTGGATCATTAAAGCTGGCACAAAATTTCTAGGACTTGTTCACATTCGGGATTTTGTTAGTTTACGCCTTGTAATAATAATGGTTAGCACATTTACATTTTACATTTGGTTGAAACTTTTTAATTTTGAAAAAAATAAAACTTCGCAAAGTCTACTTTTGTTTACAATTTTTTACATGCTAAATCCATTATTAGGTTTCGGTGGAATAATAGCCACACCGGATATACCACTCATGCTTTTTTGGGCGTTAAGTGCGCTTGTTATCAAAAAAATTACTCTGCACCATCGTAGTGTTGATTATGCACTACTCGGAATATTTTTAGGTCTTGGCTTTTGTTCCAAATACCATATTGTCCTTTTTCCGATAACATACTTAGCTTTTTTCATCATTAACAAACAAATTTCCAAATTTAATCTTAAAAAAGTTTTGTTAACACTGTGCTTTGGACTTATTTTTTCAATGCCTGTTTTGATTTGGAATTATCAGAATGATTTTTCATCATTTAAATTTCAATTAAATCATGGCTTAGGTACAGCAGAAAAAACTTCGCCATATGATTGGTTGTGGACG
>JANOOI010000225.1:0-7271 GCA_031421235.1 Bdellovibrio sp. | reverse complement strand
AAGACGATGGTGAGAATGAATTAAGCGGGTGTAGGCAGTAAACAGATCCGAAAATCGGATTCTGAGATTGAAACTTTTTGAAAACGTGAAATTAAAAAGAATAAAATTGTAACTGTGCGAAATGATAAGCAGAGGAACAATAAGAGTAAAAGCAACAGGAGGCGCAAGAGTAAAACAACAACAAGAATTAGAATAGGATTAAGAATAGGAGCAAAAATAAAAGCAAGAACAAACTGAACAAGAATAAAAAGTGAGAGTTATCACGTAACTGTTAATAAATATGAGTGACCGATACCCAGAAGTGAACGTTAATTACAACTTTCTGTGGAGAGCGGGTTGGGTTCAATTGCAGATCTCGCAAGACATAGCGACTGTGACAACTTCTTTGATATAGGCTGGGATTCATCCGCTGAATTCTACCACAGTAAAACCACCGCCAACTGTTTTTAGATTTGTAGTCTGTCCCTGATAAAGCCTTGCGATGACCAGCTGCAACTGGTCTTTATAAACATAGCAGCGCAAATCATATTTTAATTTCAAGGGTTCAGATCCTGACCCTACTGTTATTTCTTTAGCTTGAATGTATTCTTGGGCTATAAATTCACTTGCAAAGGCTTCATCAAAAACTTTGCGGCTGACGGAAGCACCTTTGTACGCTTGCTTACTCCCGTAAGATGCTTTTGGCTTAAAGAAAAGATTTTTTCTCTCAAGCCAGATTTGATCTTTATCAGATTTTGCTAAGTCGTAAATTTTGAGTAAACTGTTTGGTTTGGTGACTTCCGTTTGCTGACCCCAGTCGAACAGTCGCTGTTTGTCTGCTAGTAAAAAATATTCATAAGGATTAGGACTTAAAAAAAGCTCACCATTTTTGAATCTTTCTCGGAGGACTTTTGATTTTTCGCTTGCTAGGTAGAAATCGGTGTAACGATTATAGATTAAAGTTTTTGAAGGCAATTTAGCAATGTCTGACAAATCAACAATATCACATTTTAAACCCGATTTTTTAAAAAGCGATTGATAGGTTAAAAATTCTAGATACATTCGCTGATCTTCGGGTTTTTCATCCATGATCGCTAAACTGAAAGTATCTTGTTTACACAAAGCACTTTCAGTTAAAAACATATTCACTAGATCTTTTTCATTGAAGTCAGGTTGTTTAACAAAAGGCCACAATTTATAAAGTGTCAGACCTAAGGACAAAAAAGCTGCATTGGTATTAATTTCGATCAGTTTCAAGTTGTCTTGATCATCGGTGTGAAAATCGTAACTCATGCAGACACTGTAGTTATCTGGCTTCGGTAAATCCAATTTTTGATATTCTGCTTTAAGATGTTCTTCGCCCCAAGTACGCAGCAAAGAATAGGCTTTTATTTCATCTTTAATTTTTTGTAGATAACTTTGTGGAAGAATGACTTTATGTGGGCTAATCAAGTTGTCAGAGACAATAGAATTCAAATCGATATTTTTTAATTCTGGTGAATCATCTTGAAGTTGCCTAATAAAACG
This sequence comes from Bdellovibrio sp., assembly GCA_031421235.1. Lineage (GTDB taxonomy): Bacteria > Bdellovibrionota > Bdellovibrionia > Bdellovibrionales > Bdellovibrionaceae > Pseudobdellovibrio. The sequence goes on along the minus strand of JANOOI010000225.1, from coordinate 5,765 downwards.
ATGTTTAATCTCTGGTTTTTTTCCCATCGAATTTATTGGGGATGTCATAATTGGATCATCATAATTTAACCATCATAATTTATTGTGACGTTGAATAGCATAAACCTCAATCAAATTGATTAATTCGACTGACTAGGCTAATTGTGGATTCATGAATATCAGATTAGCTACATGGAACGTAAACGGGATCAGAGCCTGCTATGAAAAAAACTTATTAGATTTTGTACAAACACAAAATCCAGATATTCTTTGTCTGCAAGAAACGAAAGCTCATATTGAGCAAGTTGAGCCCGAAATTAAAACACTGACTTACAAACATTCCTATTGGTCATCTGCCGAAAAAAAAGGTTATTCAGGTGTTGCTACATTTTTAAATCAAAAACCAATGAATGTTATTAAAGGCCTAGATATTCCAAAATACGACAATGAGGGTCGTGTGGTGTGGACTCAGCACCAGTATTTTGATTTGTATAATATATATTTTCCAAACGGAGCCTCAGGCCCTGAAAGACATCATTTCAAACAAAGTTTTTTAAAAGATTTGTATGATCATATAGGTTTTGAATTAAAAAAAGGCCGAGATATTATTGTTGTCGGTGATTATAACATCGCCCACAGCGAAGCTGATGTTTATGCCCCCAAAGCCCTTTCAACAGAATCAGGATTTTTACCCGAAGAACGTCAGTGGATAAATGAATTTTTAAAATTAGGTTTTGTTGATTGTTTCAGGCATTTTTATCCCGATGCAAAAAATGTCTATTCATGGTGGTCATATAAAGATACAGCAAGACTTAAAAATAATGGCTGGCGTATTGATTATATTTGTGTGAGTCAGAATTTAATTAAGAATCTTAAGACTTGTTCGGTCGTCGATCAGCAACTAGGTTCTGATCATTGTCCTGTCGTTGTTGATCTAGTTTTTTAGAAATTTCTTTTTCTTCAAGAATTGTTTTAAAATGCTGTCTGATCATTAGCTTTGCTAGCATTGATGATTTCACAGTCCATTTTTTAATATTGACTGTAATCGCTGCAATAGCAATTTTGTTGTTTCCGTCAGTTGCGTAGCCTACGAACCAATCATTTGTCCCTTTAGGATTCAGACCACTAAAGTGGCCGGTTTTTCCACCCATTTCGATTTCACGAAACTTTTTTTCTTTTACAATTTGTCTGAACGTTTTTCGTGAAGTTCCCGATAAAACTGTTTGCTCCATCATGGCCTGTACTTTTCTGGCTGATTGGGCTGTAATCGCTTGTCCGATTGAATAGGTTTCTGCCGCATAGACAGTTTTGTCGCCTTGCTTGATTTCATCAACAATGTACGGGGCCACAAATTGACCGTTATTGATGATTGCGCCTGCGATCATAGCCCCGTGAATTGGACTCATGGTATTAAAGCGGTTATATCCTGAAGCGACTTTGGTCAGTTCATAATTTTTTTCCATCGGAATAGTTGCTTGACTCATTTCGATGGAAAAATCTGAAGGGATTTCTTTATTAAACATAAAGCGACGGGCGTATTCTTCTAAATCACTAGGATCTAATTTTTCTAAAGTTATGCGACCAAAAGCTGTATTGATAGATCTAGCAAAAGCGTCTTTTAAGGAAATAAAATGCGTCCATTTATTAATTTTTTCAGATAAAACATTTTGTTTGTGTAAAGTATAGCTTCCGCCATTGTAAGCTATTTTGTGTTGGGGCTCTAAACCTTTGCGATCAACAACTGTCGCTGCAGTCACAATTTTAAAAATACTGGCTGCCGGAAACGTGGCTTGCAGATTCAAATTATCGCTGCCTAAATCGGCTCGAACATAACTAGACATAGCTAAGATGCGCCCTGTCTTTGCATCCATCATAACAACTGCGCCGTAATCAGGTTTGTACTGTTTCAAAAGCTTATCGGACTGTTTTTGCAGATCATCATCGATCGTGTATTTAACTTCGTAGATGTCAGAGGTGTTCATATTGAAACCTAGACTTAAGTCAGACGATGTGACGATCGATGGACGGTCATTATTTTTAATATAAGGTGTTAATGTGTTTGCGATATTTCTTCTGAGTTCAGATTGAGAAGCAATGAATCGTTTTTTGACAGTGGTGTTATCCTCTTTAAAGAATAACAAAACAGACAAAATAAGTATAAAAAAGACCACAATCCATGTCGTCTTCTGACTTCTTCCTTGAAACATATAAAAAGATGCTAGCATAATACAACTATCGCTCACAAGTAAAATGAATGATTAAGGACAGTCTTTATGAAAACAAAAGATAGAATATTATTTGGCTCCTTAGAGCTATTTAATCGTGACGGCGCTACAGATGTAACTACAAATGACATTTCAAAACATTTAAAGATGAGCCCTGGTAATTTATATTTTCACTATAAAAATAAAGAACAAATTATTCGTGAAATTTTCAAAAAATTATCTGCTGACACAATCGAAGTCTGGCAACCAGAAACAAAGTTAGCGAAGAAGAAACAAAAAATGTTATTGGCATTATTTATTGATAAAAATTTAAATTTATATTGGAAGTATCGTTTTTTTCACCGTGAAATTTATTCGCTCAGAAAAAATGATTCTGATTTAGCTAAAATGTGGAAAGTTCACACTAAAAAATTAAGTGTTATGATGGTGATGCTTTATCGTCAATGGGTTAAATCAGGTTTTATGATCGCAATGCCATCAAAAGCTGAAATGGAATTCATCGGTGAATTATTATTTGTGTCTTCAAACGGATTTATGCAGTTTTATGATTCTCCTGAAAAATCTGATATTATGAATACAAAAACTCATGAAAAAACGAAAAGACATATCATGCGTCTTTTGATGCCCTATGTGACTGGCGAAACAAAAGACGAATTTGAAAAAAGTATCAAGTCGTAACAAAAACTGTCTGTTATATCTAATATAATTCAACCTAATGGCTTAAAAGTTGGAAGCTATATTGCTCTGATATAGAGTATCGGGGTGTTTATGAAAAAGATTCTAATCAACTTAATAGCTATCATGATGTTTCCTGTATTGGCGCATGCAAAAGATGCAGCTAAATGTGATCAATTGGTTGAACATCTTAAACAAATGAAAAAAGCCCAGATGTCTGTTCATCAAAGTTTAATTGCTAACCATGATCTTATCGCTCAAAGCTTAGAAAGCTACGCAGAGGCCCTTCACGATTCATCAGGGCGGGCGTACAAAGCAGTAGAAGCAAACATGACCAAATCAGCTCGATCTCTTAAAGAGCGTGGTGAAAAAGGTCAAAACGTTGCTTTGAAGTTGTCTGAACAGACTGACGAACTTATAAAAATCGCTGCAAATTGCTTAAAATAGCCCTCAGGCAGTTTCATTTTTCATCACTTTTGAGCAAACACTCTATATTAATGCGCTTGGTCTAGACCTCTATCTAGTAAATTTACTAACAATTTCCAATATTTATATCATTTCACTTTTTGTAAGATTTTCGTTGCAAAAAATACAAAATTCCATTTATATGTGGGCAGTTCCAGTTTGGAACTTAAGTAAATGGCAAAGATGCCGAAAAGTTCAAGTCCTGAGAAAACACCTACGGGTAGCGCTCAGAAACAAGAACCCGAACAAGCCCTAGTGTGAAAACAGACTTGGGTTTATAGCAAGGAAGGTTATATGGCTAAAGCAATTGCGAGCACAACGACAACGAAAAGTGCGAAACCAGTCTCCCCAAAACCAACAATCAATACTGTTCAACATAAAGCTCAACATCCAGTTCAGAAAATTACTGAACAGCTTATCGGTGAATGCCGCGAAAGATTACTTAATACAAAATCAGATTTATTAAACAGAGTGAAAGAAGCCCGTGGCAAATTAGATCAATTCGAACGCGGCGGTGATGAAGCCGATCAAACTATGCGTATCCTAGCTGAGCAAGAAGTCATGAGTTTAACAGATCGCTTAAGACAACAACTTTTAGAAATCGAAAGCGCACTTGGAAGAATCGAAAACGGGTCTTACGGCTTTTGTGAAGAAACAGAAGAACCAATCGAGGTAGAAAGACTAAAAGCCATCCCTTGGACACGCCTAAGCATCGAAGGCGCTGAAATCCGTGAATCAGTCGATAGACGCTACGCTCGGTAATTAGTAAAATTACAATTTTTTAATTCATGAAAGCCATTTACAATCGTAAGTGGCTTTTTATTTACAATCGTAAGTGGCTTCTTGGCCAGTCACAATATTAGCTTTACACATCACTTTGTTATCTTTAGCTCTGATAAACACAAAATCAGAGTTATTATTATTTACAATCTGCTGAACCCAGTACGGTTCAGAATCGTAATGTAGATCTGTTCTGACAGTGATCCCGTCTTGAACGTTGTTAACAGGTCTTTCTGTTCTAGGGTTCTGAGTGCTACCCGAAATAATGACCGGTAAATTATTGAAATGAATTAGCCCTGCAATGTGATCGTGTCCAATAATAAGTGCTGTTATTTTAGATCTATATTTGTCGACGATGGGAACAAGTTTTTCATGGAAAGCTTTTTTCTCGTCCCAGGTGTGTGAGGCCACTGTGCGGCTAGGGTGGTGATAAACAAGATAAATTTGCTTGGCAACTGAAACCATTAATTCGTTTTCTAGCCAAGCCATTTGTTCAGAAATATTTTTTGTATTATCAGAATTTAAAACCATGTACTGAAGTTGACCATCAGTAAACTTTTTTGAGAAATATTCGCCAGGCATATTAAAAAATGCGATTTCTTTTTGATAAGTCTCGTTATGGTTTCCTAGGGCCACGACTGGAAACTTAAAGCCATCTGAGATCCAAGGATTCCAAGCTTTGGCGTAAGTGCCTTCGTACAAATTATCACCTGGCATAACTAAATCAAAAGTTTTGTAAGACTTAAGAGATTCCTTAAGTATCAGTGTATTCGTATTCCATCTTCCAGCGTCGCCGACCAAGGCAAATTGTAAATTTGGAGTTGTTACACAAGATGTGAAAAGCAGAACCAGTAAAAATGATTTTATGTATTTCATGAAATAATCCTTCAGTAGACGTACTTAATTAATTCGTAGATATAGATTAAAAAAGAACTATATGGCGTTCAACATCTAAAACAGGAGAAGTTAGTTTTATAATTTCGCATTTAAAATTTTTATCTTTTTTTAAGGCCAAATTGATTTCTTCATTAATTTTTTCAAGGCGGGCTTTCATTAAAAAATATCTACCCTGTTTTTTATAATAATCACGACTGAAATGAATAATTTCATCTATTGGTTTAAAACCACGTGCAGTGACTAAATCGTATCCTGAGAATTGATTTGGAATTTCTGCATACACGTAAATATTTTTGGTGATTTTTTTACACTCATTTAAAAATTTTTGTTTCAGTTTACTTTTTTCAAACAGATGAAATTGAATTTCAGGAAATTGAATCGCAAAAATAACTGCGGGTAATCCACCACCAGATCCAAAATCTGCCACGGTTTTAATATTTTTTGGGAAATGTTTAAGCGGCAGCAAACAATCGATAATGTGATTATCGATTAGTTCTTCAAAAGTCATTTTACGACTGACTAAATTAAATTCGTCATTCGTTTTCCACAGCAAATCTGTGTAGGCTTTTAGAGCAGGTAAAGCCTTTTCACTTAAACCTAAATCAAGAAAAGTAGAAATTCTTTTTTCAAAGTGCTGCATTCGCCGCCTGATTAGTAGCTGAGTTCGTTACTATACTCCAGTTACATAACTTATACAGCATACGTGCACCAACATTGCCGTCCCATTCTGCGGCATCGGCATCA
>JANOOI010000224.1:0-15575 GCA_031421235.1 Bdellovibrio sp. | reverse complement strand
CAATGTCCGCGCATTCATTTATTACTGAAAGTGGTTTAGCTGTCGCAGAAGGTGATCAAAAGGGCTGGCTGGCTGTCGATAAATTTACGCTTCAACATCTGACTTATCCAAATATTTTTGGCTTAGGTGATGTCACTGGTGTTCCTAATTCGAAAACCGGTGCTGCGGTCAGGAAACAATACCCTGTTGTTGCAGAAAATTTATTATCTGTGATCAGTGGTAAAAACCCGATCATGCACTATGATGGTTATTCATCATGTCCGTTAGTGACTGAAATTGGTAAAGTGATGTTAGCAGAATTTGGTTATGACGGAAAACTTCTACCCACGTTTCCGTTAGATGCAACGATTCCTCGTCGCAGTTACTGGCATTTGAAAAAAGACTTGTTGCCAGTGATGTACTGGCAACTGATGTTACGGGGATTGGGTTAGATTCTTATTCGCAAATCACTTGTGAATGACAATGAAACTTGCTTGCAGTGCTTTGACAAGATTCACGAGCCTTAAATTCTGCTTCAAGTAGCGATCGACCGCTACCAATGTAAGTTTGACTGATGTGATTGTTCTTATTTTGGCAAGTGTACACAGGCTGGTGATTTTTTATTTCATCACATTTTAATGAGGACTCTTTACAAAAAAATCCGCTTTCACCATTTTGACATTTTTGAAGAGTCTTAGTTTTTGCTTCAAGTTTACTAGTTCCATAATCACTGTAGTAAGTCGATATGTGATTGTTTTGAATCATACAAACCCATGGCTTATCAATAGGCGCTGGCGCAGGGTTGGGGTTAGGGTACGGAGGATTCGGCGGGTTCACTGGTGGATTTACGGGTAAATGATTAAGTACAGTTGAAATTTTGTACCTCATTTGTTCGGCTGGTAAATTCGAAAATAAATAACCCACGATTTGTCTGGCGCGAATTGAATCAGTATCAAAATATTCTGTGCGCAACCATTTATAAATAACTTCATGCCAAATTAAAGCCGCTTTACTAATGGGTGCAATGTTTTGATTTTGCCAAAGATCAGTACGAATAAGTATTTGATCTTGATGGGTGAAATTAGCAAACTGTGTGTAAATCCAATCTGTACTGCATGTTGATTTCAGGGGCTTGATTCTAAAAAGTGAATCATCAACTATAACTAATTCAGAATTAACCATTCGAATTTTTGAATAAGATTCATTAAGATATTTGCTCCAAGCATTATGATATTCATTTAAATTAAGTCTTGCGAACTGATTACGTTCTTCAACTATACGACTAGGATCTATATCGAACGGAGTAATTAAGCTTAGGCCAAATTCTTCTTGGGCTTCATAAAGATCAACAAGAATGGCTTTTTGAATGAGGCCTTGGTTAGAACAGGTCCAAAGGCCTCCGCCATTGCCGACTTTATCTCCGGCGAAAGCTGACATACTAGCTGTGATTAAAGATAGGGTAAGTATTATTTTGAACATTTAAAGACTCCTTTTATTTATAACTTTAGTTAATGGGTAAAATGACACTGATAACTTATAGACATCCTCACCTTGATCGACTTCAACGTCTTGAGCGAACCGGTCTTGAAATAATCTAATAAGTTCTTTAGCTTTAATAATTGATTTTTTATTGATCACAACAGTCATTGACGTGTGATCACGTAGATCGACAGGAACATTTAGAATTGATTTTTCAATCAACTCTAAATCTTGCAAATGAGATTTTTGTAAAGATAAGTCTAACAAATTATCTGTAGTTTCTAAACGGGCGTAAGTGCGGATAACTTTTTTACCCTGTTTTTTAAGATGTGAAAGTCTGAACAATCGATCCCAGGCTTCTTGTGTGACAGTTAGGCTTAAACCCAGACGATCTGCTATCCACGGAATTGAAGCTTTAAAATCTTTGGTGTTTGTAAGATTTAAAATAGCGTAATGCCACCAGTCTGATATTAAATGAAACTGGTCATTGGTTAATTTATAATAATCTAATCTTTGAGTTCTAAGATGTTCCGGCAAATCCTCTTCAAAGAATGCAACTTCTTCAATTGGTGAGAGCTGTAATTTTGAAGATATTTTCTTTTTAAGCTGAGCGCTTAAAACCCGTTTACCTTGAAGTATTTCAGAAAGGGCCCCAGAACTAAGGCCTAATCTTGTGGCGAATGCTCTTTGTGACCAACGTACATTTCGTTGTTTGCCTTCTTCATATTTTTTAATCAGCAAGATAACGGCTTTGTCGTTCTGAATTGTGTTTTTTTCCATGTACAGATAGTTACAGAGGGTTCTACGCCAGGTCAATACTGACAATGAACAATGTGCTCCAGATTAGGAGCATTCTGCTATTCCGCTGTGCTTAACGTTAAGAAATCCGAAAGTCGTGTTCTAATTTTAACCAGGTCGAATATGAGAATCAATAGGCCTAACACACACTTTGCAAAGCTAGCTTACATGCACTCAAAATTCAAAAAATGCAATAATTTGACAATATACCAAAACCGTTATATACTGGTTTCGTTATGAAATCACAAATAAAATATAAAAATTCGACTGATTTTGGTAAAGATCTTGGCTTTAGTTTATTCGAGATCGAACTTATCAGACAAAAAAAAGCTCTAGTTGAAAAGTTAAAAAATGCTCGAAAAGCTAAAGGAATATCACAAGCTAATCTTGCTAAAATGATATTTACCCAGCAGCCTGCAATCGCACGAATGGAATCTGGTCAAATTGGCGAAATTAGTTTAGATTTTTTATGTAAAATTGCTTTAGCGCTTAATGTTTCTGTCACAATAAAAGCAAAAGTCGCTTAAATTAAAGCAGCATCTCGCTAGTCCGCTGTGTACTCAGTTGTTGGTTTGCTAACTGTTCTGACAACTTGTGAAAACCTGACTTCATCTAACGATCCTGACAACCATAAAGAAGTGCCAGAACCTGATGTCGCATTGGAACCTAATCTAAGTGGTGCAGCTGTAGTGGCTAGAACGGCAGAACCCACTGTGCCTATCGTTTTTGAACCACGGCTTGTTGCTGTAGTTCCGAAGTAAAAATTAACTGTGCCTTTGTTCCATGTAGCTGCAAAGTAATACCATGTTCCCGTGCTTAAGCTAAAATTAGTTGATGAAACTGTTGTTCCAACGGTAGTGCCTGTTAAGCTACCCACAAAATCAAGAGCGTATTTTGAACTTGTTGCTTTTTTCAAACGAAGTTCCCATCCGTAATCTGGTGAAGCACTTCCTGTTTTAGATATCAACGTGTAGTAATTTCCTGTTGTCCCAATTGTTGCAGAAAGCTTCACAAAACCTTCGATGGTCATTGTGCTATTGCCAAGATCTTGTGTGTTATTATCGTTCGAAAAATAATTAATACCTGTACCGAAACTACGACTTGATGCTGAACCCGTCGGGTAAACACCAGTCGTATCATTGGCAGGAGTTCCTGAAGCTGTTAAAGAATTGTTGTAGCCAGCCACTTGCGTGAAGCTGCTACTGTCAGTAGTAGGTCCTGCACTATTTAAGTGATAAAGTGCAATGGTATTATAAGCAGCTTGCGTCCATGTGTAAAATCGCTCTGTGCTGATGTTTCCAGCGGTGTCTGTGGCAATCACATAAAAAGTATGACTACTATTACTTAAGCCTGTGTAAATTTTTGGTGATGTGCATGAAGTATATAATCCCGAATCAGTTTTACATTGAAATGTTGAACCCAATTCATTGGCAGAAAAAGCAAATGTCGCAGTAACAGTTAAGTTGGTGGCACTTGGTGCAGACGTTATTGTCGTTGTTGGTGCGGTTGTATCTAGGATCCATGAAAAATTTGTCAAAGACGAATCAATAGCATTAAAAGTTTGTTTTAACGTGAGTGCGTAAGTTGCATCAGTCGTTTTTAAAAGACTGTAACTGAAAAGGCCTCCACTGCATATTTGTGTCAGTGAATTGGCTGGTGAAGTCACATTTGAAGCTGTGACACCAGCGCCGCCGATAGTGACAAGATATCCTGTGTTGCATACGCCAGTCATTGTCAGCGTTGTCGAGTTCGATTTATAAGGTGTTATCATTGGTGAAGTGATTGTGGGAGGTGGTACTGAATTGCTATCACGAATCCATTGTTGTAAAGTTGTTGTTGACGTGTTGCCGGCCCGATCAGTTTGACTTAAATTAAAATTATATGTGGCATCTAAAGATTTTATTATTACAAAGCTGTAGGTCCCACTAGGACTGCAAGTTTGTGATTGGGCATCGCTGCCTGTTAAATTTAAAGTTGAATTTGCTTCGCAGTCACCAGCGAGTGTTAAATTTCCTGGGGCTGTAAAAGGACTTGCCGAAGGGTTTGTGATGCTCGGTGCGTTTGGTGAAGCCGTGTCTCTGACCCATTGAACGGATGAATTAGCAGATGTTGTGGCGGCATTAGGATTATCCTGATTGATATAAAAATTAAAATTTCCATCAATGGTTTTTTGTACAACAAATGTAACAGGACTGCTTGTGCAATTTTGACTTAAACTTCCGACAGGGCTTGTAACTTCACCGGCGATAACATCTCCAGATAAATTAACTACAGCTACTGATGGTGTTAGACTTGAATCACAAGACGCTGTGATAGTGATTGTATTTGCATTAGAGTAAAAAACAGCAGCGGATGGTGCTAAAATCAAAGGTGTGAATGGAATCGAAGTGTCACGTGTCCATTGAAAGTTATAAGCAGATGATGTGTTTGCTGCAAAATCAGTTTGTGTGATTGTATAGTTGTAAATCCCATCCGTATTTTTACTGATTGAAAAATTATAGGTATTAACTGCAGAACATGTTGTTGTGGCTGTTCCCGAGGCACTTGAAAGGGTAACAGTTTCACCAAAACTTTCGCAGCCTCCTGTGATACTTAAATTCGTATCTCCTGATACAAAAGGATTTGAAGTTGGTCTCGATAACGTGACCGTGGCCGGAGCCAGCGTATCTCTGATCCAATTCTGCGTGACTGAATTTGAGGTGTTACCAGCTGGATCAGTTTGTGCGACGCTGTAACTATAATTGCCATCAATTAATTTACTTAAACTAACTGAATAACTGTTTGAACTGCAAGTAGTTGTGGCTGAAGCGGCACCAGAAATATGAACGCTGGCTAAATTTTCGCAAGAGCCCGTCATTGTGATCAAATTTCCATTCGAGTAATAAGGATTACTAGTTGGTAAACTTATTGTTGGTGCACTTGGTGCAACAGTGTCTCTGATCCAACTGACTGTTGTCACGGCAGAATAAATGCCAGAAAGATTTTTTTGCACAATATCAAAATTATAAATCGCATCTAATGAGGCGCTAACAGAAAAGCTGAATGTATTAGAACTACATACTGTTGAGTTTGTTGCATCACCACTGATTTCGACAGTGTAACCAGACACGCAAGTTCCATTGATCATTAGACTACTTCCGTTCGATGTGTAAGGTGATGTTGCTGGAAATGTAATAACAGGTGATCCCGGAGTCGATGAATCTCTGACCCATTGTTGAGCTGTAGAACTTGAAGTATTGCCAGCCGGATCAGTTTGTGTGAACGAAAAATTATAAGTCGCATCACTTGATTTGTTAATTGTAAAATTAAAAGTGCCAGCACTGCAAATAATCGAGCTTGTTGAATTTCCAGTCAGATTAACGGTGGCACCAGTTTCACAGCTGCCATTGACAGATAAGTTACCAGCCGAAGTGTAAGGGGATGTAGCTGGGTTTGAAATCGCTGGTGCACTTGGTGCAGTTGTATCACGTTGCCATGTAAATGCTGTATTCGCTGAAGTATTACCTGAAAGATCTGTTTGATTGAGTGTGAAATTATAACTGTTATCTACTAATTTTGTTGTCGTAAAGCTGTAGGTTCCTGTGGTGCAAGTCGTAGAACTTGAATAGTCTCCAGAAATTTGTACAGAGCTATTGATTTCGCAAGCCCCACTGATTGTTAAACTGTTAGCATTTGATAAATAAGGTGATAGGTGATTCGTAATAGTGGGCGCCGTAGGTCCTGCCGTATCGACTATCCATGAAATAGCTGTTGATACTGAAGTATTTCCAGCCTTGTCTGTTTGAGTGAAAGTATAATTGTAAGTTCCGTCCAGTGACTGAGTTAGACTTAAACTAAAATTTCCGCTAGAATCACAGCTTGCTGTCGCTATCGATGATCCTGTTATATTCACAGTCGCGTTGGCTTCGCAATTTCCAGCCACATTTAAAGTATTTGTGTTTGAATGAAAAGGACTACCGACTGGCGATGTGATGACAGGAACACTTGGTGCTACAGAGTCGTGAGTCCAACTAAAACTGACTGCCCCAGATGATTGAAGAGCCAGATTTTTTTGAATGATTAAATAGTTATATGTCGCATCTGCTGTTTGATTCACTGTGAAGCTAAAGCTTCCACCTACAGAACAAGTTGTTGAATTTGTAACATCACCTGAAATTTCAACCGTGTAACCGGCAGTGCAAATTCCGTTAATTGTGACAGAATTCAAATTCGAAAAATACGGGTTAACCGGTGATGTAATAATCGGAGTAGAGGGAATCGTGGTGTCGCGTGTCCATTGAAAACTTCTGCTCGGTGAAATATTTCCTGCTTGATCTGTTTGAATGATTGAATAGTTATATGTTCCATCGACTGATGTAGAAATTGGAAAACTAAATGCATTACCTGCACAAAGAATCGAATTAGTTGTATCTCCTGTAAGATTAACAGTGGCATTGTTTTCACATGTGCCAGTCAGTGAAAATAAACTTTCAGCTGAAATATAAGGATTTGCAACTGGTGACGTGATCACAGGTGCCAGTGGTGCCGCAGTATCATATCGCCAAACAACGCTAGCTGCATTCGATGTGTTTCCAGCAGGATCAGTTTGCGTCAGCAAATAATTATAAGTCTGGTCCGTTGATTGTGAATCTGTAAATGAAAAAGTTCCGCTTGTACAAATTTGGGATCCTGACATATCGCCAGAAATATTAACGCGAGCTCCGATTTCGCAAGTTCCAGTAATCGTTATTGAAGAATTATTTGAAAAATATGGATTGGCGACAGGAGCTGTGATTGAAAGTGTACTTGGTGGCGTTATATCTCTGGTCCATTGCAGAGTTGTTGGATTTGACATATCTGAAGTTGAAGTGAACTCTTTAAAATTATACGTGAATGTTGCTTCAGTTGACGCAGCCAAAGTGAGCGTAAAACTCGTACCTGAACATGTCGTTGATGCTGAACTATCACCGTCAACAGACACTGTAGCGCCATCAATGCATAGTCCGGTTACATTTAAAGTATTTTGGTTAGTGACCAGAGGTCTTGTTGTCGGAGAAGTAATAATGATGCTAGGTAAAGAAGAAACAGCTGGAGCTTTAGGGCTCTCTTCACCTTTGCCGCCTCCACTACAAGCGGATAGGAAAAGCACAGCAGTTGTAGTTACAAACAATTTGTAAAGAACATCTACAAAAAAATCCATTTTCATATGTATAATATCGGTCGTTGACAAAAAAAAGTTTAATCATATATTTAGCTATCAGTTTAGCTATAATTACGCTGATGGTTATTTTCTGGGTAAGCCAACAAGTTGATTTAAAAGCTAAATTATCAAAATGAGACGCAAATATAAACTAATGAAAGAAGATAATTATGAAATCACTCTATGAAGCAGTTGTTACATCTCAAGGCGGTCGTGAAGGTCAAATTCAATCAAGCGACGGCATACTAAATCTAAAAGTGTCTTTGCCTAAATCGATGGGTGGCAACGAACAACATACAAATCCAGAACAGTTATTCGCAGGTGGTTATGCCGCTTGTTTTGAAAATGCACTTATTCACATCGCAAAAATTCAAAAAATTTCGGCTCAAGATTCAAAAGTTGTAGCTACTGTAAGTTTAATCATGGATGCGACTGGTGGTTTTAATTTAGCGGTGAAATTAGCAGTTAGTCTGCCTCATTTGGAAAAAGGTACAGCAGAAAAATTAATTGCTGATGCACATGCAATTTGCCCGTATTCAAAAGCAACTAAAGGCAATATCGAAGTTGCGATTGAGCTGGTTGACTAGATCTTAAAAAGAAAAATAAGTTTCTATTTTAAAAATTTTATTCACTTTGTTTTTCATAAAAAAGACCAAAGAGCACTCAGTAATTTTGTAGGCTCAGTTTATACTGAAGTCAGTCGACCTCTCAAGACTGAAACGTGAGACTTTACTTTTATCTTAGTAGATTTTTTGAAATGTAACCAGGAAAAACCATCCTGTGTTTGTTAGCCTAATGGCTAGCTCTATATGCGGAGAATACACAGCTTGGCAAATGCTCGCAGGATACAGCTTCAAGAGATATTGAAGATTTAATAAAACGAAAGATTCTGAAGAAAAGCGCAGAAGGTGGAAGAAGTACCAATTATTTTCTTGTGAAATAATTGGCTTATTAAGCTAAAAAAGTTAAGAGTGTCTCAAACTTATTAGAGCTGCAAAAAAGCTTTCTTGAGCCATATTTAATGTAATTGATGGATTGTAAGCGACGACTTGATCCAAAATTCTTTGTTTGGTTTCAACATCAAGCATTTTGACAGCATATTTTTTTTCCAAGAATTGCCCATACATCTCTGGCAATGGAACAACTGTGTGTCCACTTAGAAGAATCTGCAAGGCACCACTAAGATTGTTACTGAATCCATAGAATTGCATTTTGTACTTTAGGTTTTCCGCAAAAATGTTTAACTCTAAATCGGATTTTTTGCGATTGCGATTATCCAGCCATGTGACTTTTTGGCCGACCAGGTCATCCTTAGTAATTTTCTTTTTTGACCAAAGAGAATGATTTTTTGAAATATAGTAGCAAAGTTTTTCTTCGCCAATTTTTGTGTATTTAAGACGTGGCGACTTATTGCTAAATATACCAAGTCCAATATCAATTTCCTTTTCAATCAAGAGCTGATTGATTGTATCAGAGTCGTATGATTGAATATTTAACTTTACTTGTGGGAATTTTTTTATGACTTTTTGAAGTGCGATTTCAAAAAGTGGATTTTCAAAATGATCTAAAATGCCAATACTCAGTGTGCCGCTAAAATTTTCTTTATCTTCTTTTTTGGTCGTAAAATTTTGTAATTCGAAAAATATTTTCTGTGTTGTTTCGTAAAGATGAGTTCCGGCCTCCGTGAGTGAGAATTCTGAACGGTTGCGTATACACAGAGTTTCATTTAAAGAATCTTCCAGATTGTTAAGAGAATGAGTCACGGCGGGTGCTGAAATGTGCAGTTCTTGAGCTGCTTTACGCAAGCTGCGGTGCTTCGCAACGGTGTGGAAGTGAAGCAGGGCGTTTAGATTAATGTCTTGTATCTTTAATTTCATATTAGTTAATTATAAATTTAATTACTTTCAATTTACTTAACTTGTGTTTTAGCATAGAAAAGGTTCGCAGTGAAGGACAAATATGACAAACCAACAAATTATTGAGCAGTTTGAAAAGACATGGTTTTACAACCGACAAATAACTAATGACTTTCTTGATGCAATTCCTGATGGTAAATGGAATTACACTCACCATCCCAGATTTGCGCCGCTATCTAAACAATTTCGGCATATTGCTTGTGTCTATGGAGTTTACATTGATGGCTTTAAAAACCAAGCAGTGGATTTTACAAAGAAGCATTCTCATTACACTGATTCTCTTAATCGAGAAGAAATTAAAATGGACTTAGCAAAGAAAGACCAAGAATTACAAGTGGCCTTGAATCAGCTGAAAAAAGACGGTGTTGAAAATTTTAAGCTAGATTTCTTCGGCGTAAATATGACCTTTACTGAATACACGCACGTGCTTATTCAGCATGAATGTATGCATATCGGAATTTGGTCTAACGTTGCGGCCTTCGGTGAATTTGAATTACCTAAAAGTTGGAAGTCTGATTGGGGTTTTAAATAGTGGGCCGTTGTAGCTATGACAAACTTAAAAGTATCGAGAATGCTTTAAATGAGATTAGAAAATTAAAAAATATCAAAGAGCCAAAGCCCGGAATATTTTATTTAAAAAATCAGGGCTTCCTTCATTTTCACGATAAAGAAGAAAAAATTTGGGCTGATGTTAAAGATGGAAAAAGCTGGGGTGAATCAATAATTATTCCAGCGAAAATAACTAAAAAGTTTCTAAGTGAATTCGCAAAAGAAGTTTATCGGCGATACGAAATAACTGATGGCCAAATTTGCTCGAAATAAACTGGTGACCTCAGTTTGCAGTTGCTATTGCAGAGTTAGAGCGCGACTTAATTGGTGAGCGTGTGAAAAACGGCCTTGCAAGCGCTAGAGCTAAGGGGAAATTAATTGATCGCAAGAAAATGCGAGACTTCGATTTAATTCGCAAGCTACTGACCTACTCCCAATGCTTTGATTTCTGTGACTAGGCCAGACCTTGGACGAATCGGTATGCAAGGTGATGGATTTTATACGTCAGCTGGATTACCAGATCCCAAATATCCAAGCGAAAAAATAATTACTTTTAAAATAGACCCCAACGCACGCAACGGTTCAGATTTCTTATTAGTTAAAGTCAACGCAGAGACAATTTATTTGGTGTTCAGGAATGGTAGCAAAGTTAAAAATATATTTTTGTGTTTTATTCTAAGGTCTATAAATAACTAGTTAAATCGAGAAACAAACAAGCAATATATTTACATCACGACAATTCTATGACCTCTCTTTAAGGGAACGTTTAAGTTCATTAATTTGCTGATCGTTGCCAACGATTAAGTGACGCGTTAGAAATGTGCTTATTCTAAACATGACTAAGTCTATTTGCGCATCGCATATATGTGAATAATTTAAGATATCAACTTGCATAAAATTTAAAACATTGAAGATCGGCAGTGTCTTGGGTTGAATACTGCTAAGTTAAAATTTTATCAGAATCTTAATATGCGTTGTTAAATTCTGGATACGGATGTTTTGTGATTAAAAGGTTATTTTTATTTAAATTGGTTGAT
Source organism: Bdellovibrio sp. (assembly GCA_031421235.1). GTDB lineage: Bacteria > Bdellovibrionota > Bdellovibrionia > Bdellovibrionales > Bdellovibrionaceae > Pseudobdellovibrio. Next base: position 4,638 of record JANOOI010000224.1, on the reverse strand, counting down.
AAATTTTATCCTCACCAAGATTTTTTAGCTCCATTTCAGCAAAAAGAAAAAATAAATTTCAGTCAAGCAGAAGTTAATATGTTAAGAAGTACATTAGCAGTAGTGCTTTTCTTTTCAGTGTTTGATATCTGGCATGATGTTAATACGAATAGCTCAGCTTTGCATTTGACTACAGATTTTTTCCTTTCAGCCATAATCATGGTTGGGTTAGGAATTTTAATTTATCGGACTGAAAAAATTGATAAAAATATTGAAGAGCTTCAAACAGCTTATTTTAGTGCTCAGCAAGACGCGAAGAATAATGCGATTGAAAGAAGCCTCATACTTAAGGGATTCGGAGAATGCATTGATGCTCAGTTGGCTCGTTGGAAGTTGACGCAAGCTGAAAAAGAAATTGCCTTATTGTTGTTGAAAGGGCTTTCGCACAACGAAATTGCCGAAACTCGTTGTACAAGTGAAAGAACTGTTCGCCAACAATCCTTAAATGTTTATGCTAAAGCTGGAGTTAAAGGTCGTTCAGATCTTGCTGCATTTTTTCTCGAAGATATTTTAAATGTGTTGCCGCCGAACAAGAGCACGACGTAGGTCTAGACGTCGTTACTGTCGGATGCTGCATGTTTGATTCTTAGTTCTAACTAAATTGAATTGATAAAAATATGTCATCTGTCGGATGCATTTTTCATATTAACTTTAGTCTTATATTCATAAATTTAATGTTCTAATAGGAAATTAGAACTTTTTGTTCAGTTGGAGGAACAAGTTTATGAAGAAAAGCACCGTAGTTGCGTTTATAATTGGTCTGCTAGCATTTTCGTTAAATATGAATCTTCAGGCTCAAGAACTTTTAGTTGAAGCTCAGGAGGTCAAAATTGCCCTTATCGGCGATACTGAAGCTGGTAGTAATTTTGGCAGCGTTCTTAGAATGGTCGCAGCAGAGAAAGTAAATCTTTTAATGATCAACGGCGATTTTGGTTATGGTGCATCCCCATCTGCCTGGAAGCAACGTGTTCTGTCGTCGGTGGATATAAACACTTTGCCGATTATTGCGACTCTTGGGAATCATGATCTTGGAAGTAATGCAAATAAGTATATAGATATCATAAATGGATTCCGCAATTCTAAAAACGGTTTAATTACGGCATGTACTGGAAAGGCAGGCGTTTCTACAGGACATGATATAACAGCAGTCGATGAGGTTTGTACGATTGGTAATGTTTCTGTAGTTGGAAACGGCATCGGGCAAGTCCTATCTAAAATGTATTTAGAAAATCAGTTAGATGCAAAATTAAAAGCTGTACCTAACGGAAATTGGAAGCTTGTTGGTTATCATTTTACTTTAGAAAACATGAACCCGGGAATTAAAGGCGATGAGGCCACACATAAGTTTTTCGATATCATTCGACAAAATGGTGCTATCGGTGCTCAAGGTCATACGCATATTGCAATGGCATCTTGCCCGATTTCATCAGTTTTTCAAAAAGGTGCACCCGTTCAATGTCATCCTGATTTCATTAATCCAGAAGAAAGATTTGTGATGCCGGGGACAGGAATCTACGTTGATTCGTCATTAGGTGGTAAAGAAGCCCGTTCACGACTACGTTGTAAAATTGCAACAGAAAAAGGCTGTGCTCACATGGTTGATATAATTTCAAAAGAAGGCTACACGCGAACTGATGGAGTTAAAAAGACCTCATTTAATCGTTTTGGAGCTTTATTTATTGTTTTCAATGTAGGCGGTGATCCAAATAAAGCATTAGCCTATTATAAATCAGTCGATGGGCAAATCATTTTTAAATTTAATATATCCAAATAACGGGTATTAATTGAACTTGATCAATCAAAACATGAAAAAACACGTCAAGGAGACTTTATGTATTCACTGTCACTGCGTAAGCATGTTCTTAATTTTAAGTACATTTCCTATTTTTATGTAGCGTTGTCATTTTTAATGCGGATTATATTATTTTTTTGGAGCGGAGAACCTTTAAGTATTTTAGTTTTATTTAATATTTTTATTGTAGGACTAATGTTTGATTTGATCTCTTTAATTTATATTTCAATGCTATGGTTATTGCTTGGTTTCTTCAGTCCATCAACTAAAAAAGAATTTACGATAAATAAAATATATTCAATTTCCACATTTATTTTAATTTCGATAACTGTGGCAGTTCTTTTATTTACTTCGGTTGCTGAATTAACTTTTTGGAATGAGTTCAGTGCTCGATTTAATTTTATCGCGGTAGATTATTTGGTTTACACTAATGAAGTGATAAAAAATATTTGGGAATCATATCCTGTTTTTTGGGTATTAATAGTGGCCATTGTATTTGCAATTTTCATAAGCTATTTTATTTTTAGAAAAATTCAATTTGAATGTAAGCAAGGTTTTGGTTTTAAAGCGAGAGTGATTACATTATTGTTAGCCATCTTGATCGTTACGCTTAATTACCAACTAGGCTCACTTACTTTTTCTAATAACTTAACATATTCACAAAAAGAAATTTCAAAAAATGGCCTTTATTCCTTATTTTCTGCCTATTTTAATAATGAATTAGATTACGATAGATTCTATATGACTCAGGATCTGGAAAAATCTTTTTATACTGTTAGATCTCGGTTAGCGAGCGAAGGTCGATTAGCTGACAACTCAGCTTCTATCAGTCGAGAGATTTCTTCGATCACTGAATTTAAACCATATAATGTTATCCTTGTTTCAATGGAAAGCATGAGCGCACGTTTTATGAAAGCATTTGGCTCAACTGAAGATATCACGCCTGTTTTAGATAAGCTTACTACAAAAGGTTTGTTTTTTAAAAATGTATTTGCGACAGGAACAAGAACAGTACGTGGGCTAGAAGCTTTAATGCTTTCAGTTCCTCCAACGCCTGGACAGTCTATATTACGCCGGCCTAAGAATGAAAATCTTTATAATATCGGTGATTATCTTGAAGATGTTGGGTACGAAGCTGAATTTTTATACGGAGGTTATGGCTATTTTGACAATATGAACGCTTTTTTTAGGGCAAACTCATTTAGTATTTGGGATCAATCCACATTTGATGATGGTGAGATTCATTTTAAAAATGCGTGGGGGGTGTCTGACGAGGATTTATTTTCTAAAGCTATTAAGCGCGCAGATTCGATCACACAAAGCGGCAAGTCTTTTTTTCAAGTCATCATGACAACATCTAACCATCGCCCATACACCTATCCTCAAAAAATTGATATTCCTTCAGGGTCGGGCCGTAGCGGAGCAGTTAAGTACGCAGATTTTGCTATTGGAGAATTTCTACGACAGGCACAAAGCAAATCATGGTATGAAAATACAATTTTTATATTTGTAGCTGATCATAATGCTTCGGTGGGGGGAAATATAGCGGTGCCAATCGTAGATTTCAGAATACCTTTCATCGTGTTTGCTCCAAAATTGATAAAGCCACAAGTTATTATCAAGCTAGGAAGCCAAATCGATGTTGCACCGACAATTCTGGGACTGCTAGGCGCACGATACACTTCACATTTTTTTGGGCATGATCTTTTAAAAACAAATGACGAGAGAGCTTTTCTGGGAACGTATCAAAAAGTTGGACTTCTGCGTGAAAATATTTTAACGATATTGGGGCCGAATAAAACAGTTGAGCAGTTTGAAATATCTGCTGGTGATGTACAATTGACCTTGTAGACACCTAATCAGGCTTTAATTAATGAAACGCTCAGCTTTTACCAAACAGCTAGCCACTTGTTTCGCACGGGACAAATGTTTGATGATGGTGATGATAGAATAAAAAATTGGAGATCAAAATGAGTTGGCAAGTATTTGCAATAGGTTCAGCATTTTTTGCAGCTCTGACAGCAATTTTTGGTAAAATTGGAGTTGCGGGGATAAATTCAAATTTAGCTACTTTCATAAGAACAATAGTTATTTTGATCGTGACTGGTGCAATAATTAGTATACGTCAGCAGTGGCAGCGCCCCGAAAGCATATCGACGAAAGCTATTATTTTTTTAGTTTTATCGGGTTTAGCGACTGGTTTGTCGTGGCTTCTTTATTACCGAGCATTGCAGTTAGGCGAAGCATCTAAAGTTGCATCCGTCGATAAGTTTAGTGTATTTTTTGTTGTAATTTTTTCCATTTTGTTTTTAGGTGAAACGCTTAATGTAAAAAGTAGTATTGGGACTGCGCTAATTTTATGTGGAACAATATTATTGGTATATTAGATAGAAGGTCTAGAAAATAACTGGTGACCTCAGCTTGCAGATACGCAATGTTGGGTGAACCTCATGATTTCATACGCTTAACAATTTCTAATACAATAGATCACTCAACAAAAATCGTTGATTTATACAAAAAAGGCAATTCTTTTCGTGATATTGAAAAACTACTTAGTATTTCGAAAACCAAGATCAGAGCTGCTTTGCTGCGCCTTAAAATTCCTATCAGACTAGCCTTGCAGGAAAGCCGAAGAGCCACTCAAAGAATCGCGGGTAAGAAAAATGTGAAGCCGCCTTATGGCTTCGCGTACTTTGAGGGCCGTGTTGTCAAGCACCCGAAAGAGTACCCCACTTTAATTCAGATCATCGGTCTGTGGAAAACAGGCCGGTCGTTAAATTCCATAGCAACCAAGCTGAATGAAAAAC
>JANOOI010000223.1:0-10499 GCA_031421235.1 Bdellovibrio sp. | reverse complement strand
AATCACCTTCGATTGTTTTGATGGTTTTATCTGGTCGCTGCAAAACCAAAATAGTTTTGTCTTTCTTCCAAAGGCCAATCAATGAAAACACATCGTTTTTATTGAGCTGCTTGATATTTTTAAGCTCTTCAAAAAACAGTTTCATTGCTGAAGAATAACCTGATTCATAGATTGAGTTGGCCTTGAAAGCTTCCGTAAAATAATTGATAATCTGATCATTGGGCACATCGCGAAACAAGGTCAGTTTCATTTCTACTGGCCCGGCAGCTTTCAGTGAATTTAGAATATCGGTTTCAGTTTTAATGATTTTTTGCGGATAAGCGGCTAACAATTCAGCAAAATAAAATTTGACGTTCACTAAAGCAAAAAATTTCTTTTTCCGAAGCCCGGCTGTGACTGGTTGCAGAGAAAATTCTTCTGAATCAAAAGTCAAATTAGTGGCCTTTGTTAAAGTGATGTCATGACTGTTTTTTTCATCATTTAAAACAGTATTGATCGTTGTTTCTTGAGCATGAGCTAACGGAGAACTGACAAATTGTGATAGACAAAAACTAACTATGGAGCAGATCAAAAAATAAAAAAAATTCTTCATTAAAATATGCTGACAAGCCATTAGGCCAGTGTCAATCTAGTTATGATATTAATTTTAAGGAGGCTTTAATGATTCAAAATATTGCAAAATTGATAATGACAATGTGTGTTTCATTGTTTGTACATGCTGCATTTTCTAAAGAAATGCCACAAAGACTGGGTGTAGGCATTAAGGATAATACATCAAAAAGCTTGCCTTCATTAGCAATGGTTTATCACATGAACAGTGTATCTGCTATGACTGCGGGTTTAGGTGTAGATACAGAACGGGATTATTCTTCTTTTCAATTAAATGCAGGTATTCGGCACGTGATTTTTCATGAAACACAATTACATTTTTATGCGGGTGGGCAGTTAGGCCTAGTCACATTTGAAAACCCTGCAGATGGTAAGAAAAGTGGCTTCGAAGCCAACGTTTTAGCTGGTGTAGAATATTTTTTCACTGGTTTAGATAATGTGGGTTTTTCTTTTGAAGGTGGCTTAGGTCTTTCATCGATTAAAAATACCCGAATTAGAACAATAGCTGATCATCCATTAAGAGCCGGAATTATTTTTTATTTTTAAACAAAGGAAAACTATTATATGCCAATAAAAAAAATTATACACACTGATCATGCACCAAAAGCTGTTGGGCCTTATTCACAAGCAGTGATGATCGGTGATTTTTTATTTTGCTCGGGTCAAATTTCGATCGACCCTAAAACTCAAGATGTTTTCACGGGCGCTATTGTTAAGCAAACTGAAATGGTTTTAAACAATATCGAAGCCGTTCTAAGCCAAGCTGATTTAGATTTTTCGAATGTGGTCAAAACAACAATATTTTTAACAAATATGTCTGATTTTGCGACTGTAAATGAAATCTATGCTCAAAAGTTTAAAGATGATGCACCAGCAAGATCGACGGTCGCAGTAGCTGGCTTGCCCAAGGGCGTAAATGTTGAAATTGAAGTTATAGCTCACAAATAATCAAAGTGAATAAAAACGCTTGGAAAATTTCATTAATTGGCCTTGTTTTCTTTATTTTTGGTTTTGTTTTTTATAACCAATACAAATTAATAAAAAATATTCAGGTGAACTTGTGGTCAGAATTGCCGGAAGCAGACTGCGGAGTTGTACTGACTGGTGCCCCAGGACGAATTCGCGAAGGCTTTGAAATTCTTCAACAGAAAAAAATCAAATGGTTAATCATTTCCGGAGTTTATAAAGAGACCACGTTCAAAGAAATCTTCCCGTACTGGATTTATTATCCTGAAATTGATAGCCGATTTGTTATTTTAGAAAAAAGATCTCAAACGACATTAGGTAACGCTCATCAGTCATTGGCCTTAGTCGAAACTTTGCGCTGTCAGGATATATTACTGATCACATCCCAATTACATATGAACCGAGCTTTAAAAGTGTTTGAATCGATTTACCCGGACGACATCATGATTAAAGAAGTTGTTTTGCCAAATAGCAAAAATGAGCAGGGTTTAGTTTATTTGCTCATAGAAATTGTTAAATCATTTTTCTACACAGCCTTAGGTCTTGTTAATTATTTAGGTTTATAGACCGAATAGTCATTATGCAAAATGACTCAAACTTCGACTTAGATCAGCTGTTTTTAGAGAACGTAACTTTGCTTCATCAAGGCCGTGATCTTATTCTTAAATCAGTTGATTTTGACCTACCCACTGATCAAACTGTGGTTATTGAATCATCTGATCCACAAAATGCTGTAAATTTTTTAAAATTTATTGCAGGCCAATTGCCGTGTCGAACTGGGCGCATTTTATGGAATGGTTTAGATGTTTTTTCAGAAGAAGCAGCTGTTGATCCACGTCAGGTTATGGGTGCTTATTTTGAACAACAGTGTTTACCAAGCAAAAAAACTGTTTCTGAAATGCTTTTAATGTGGGCCTCGCCAGATGAAACGCTGACAGTGCTTGAAGATTTTGAAATGACTCATTTAAAAAATAAAAAAATGAATGAACTGGATTTTGGCAGTCAAAAACTTATTTATCTAGTGATGTCTGTTTTGAAAAACCCACAGTTTTTAATTTTAGAAGATCCAGCGAATGGATTAAATGAAAAACAATGGCTTCTGTATTTAGACCATATTCAATTCAAACAGCGTCGCGGCTATTTGCGTCATATTTACTTAACTAATCATCATGAAAAAGCGTTGAATCATCTAGAACATAATAAGATTTATATCGAAGAAGGGCTGATCTATATTGATGAGACCATACCACTTAAAAAAGCCGCGCACTTTTAAAAATAAGTAAAATACTTGATTCCAATTTGAAAAATATTTAGTCATACTAGCTGAGTGTTTAAAAAATCACTGAGTTATTTCTTTTTATCCCGTTTAATTTTATCGCAAAGATCAGCTTCTTTAATTCGAAGAATATCTTTACTGTCTTTTTTAGCTATCATGGTAAGCACATCCTCGTTTTTTATTGTTTTATTTGTCATGAACGGGATGAACCAAAATATTAAAAATAGAGTTCTTTCTGTCGATCCACATTTAACGATTTTTACAGACGACAAAAGCAGAGATTCAGCTCGAGTAAATATTCCTGAAGAGGACTTACTTAATCAAATTGATTTTACAAATTACGACCTTATTATACGAACGATCGACGGGCAGTTTAAGGGCATCGAAGCTTTAGGTTATACGACGCGAGGTCTTGATTTTTGGTACAAGCAATTACTTGATATCAAAGACAAGAAAAAAAATGATCTTTACAATGATCTCATTAACGACTTAGATGATGGTCTTTTGGAATTAAGCAAAAATGAAGTGGCTATCGGTATTGATATGGCTAGGTCACTAGGGCTTTTAGAAGGTGATATTGTAACGCTCATTCCGGTCGAGAGTTTACTGATGAGTTCACTGGAAACACCTATTTTTGAAAAAGTAACAGTAAAGAAAATTATCACAACTGATCTTTATGATTTAGATGCGAAGCTGTTGTTTTATAATAAGGATTTTTCTTTGGCCTCATTTAAGCAAAGTGCTTCAAGAACAGACGGCTATCATATTTGGCTAAAATCAATTTCAAATCTAGATCAGGTCAGGGAAAACATACAGCAGCAGGGGTTCATAAAAACACAAAGTTGGAATGAAAAAAATTCTGATTTATTTTTTGCACTGTTTATGGAAAAAACAATGATTAGTCTTTTGTTAGGTCTTGCCGGGCTAATTTCTTCATCGTCTATTTTGACGGTTTTGGCACTGATCATGTCACAAAAAAAGATGGATATTGCAGTTATTAAAACGCTAGGTTATTCAAATCAAAAAACTCTTAAATTATTTATGTCGATTGGATTATGGGTTTCATTAACTGCAGTTCTGATGGGAACAGCCATTGGTCTTACGGTGAGTTTTTATTTAGAAAAATACCCATTAAATATACTTCCACAAATTTACTATGATTCAACAATACCCGCTTTAGTGGATATGAGCTTTGTATTTTATGTACTACTTGGTATTACGGCTTTGGCGTTAGTGGGTTGTTATATTCCTGCACGAACAGCATTAAAAATTCAGCCAGCCATTTTATTAAAAAATAAAAATTAGCTATTAACTTTTATAAATTAAACATTTGCTAAACGCTCAGGTTATATTCTCTTAAAGCTTCATTGAGAGAGGTTTTTTTGTTAGTCGATTCTTTACGCTGACCGATAATTAAAGCAGAGCCAACTCCGTAATCACCAGCAGGATAAGATTTAATTTCAAATCCTGGAATAACAACAGTATTAGCCGGGACAAAACCTTTATAAATTTTTGGTTCTTTATTGGTAACATCAATAATTTTTGTCGAAGCTGTTATTGTCACGCCAGCGCCTAGTACAACACCTTGTTCTAAATGCACGCCCTCAACAACAATGCATCTGCTTCCGATAAAACAATCATCTTCAATAATGACAGGTTGGGCTTGCACAGGTTCAAGAACTCCACCAATCCCAACACCACCAGAGAGGTGAACATTTTTTCCAATCTGTGCACATGATCCGACAGTGGCCCATGTATCAACCATAGTTCCAGAGGCCACGTAAGCGCCGATATTAACGTAGGAAGGCATTAAGATGACACCAGCTTCAATGTGTGAACCGTAACGTGCCAAAGCGCCTGGCACAGCCCGCAGTTGGGATTTTTCAGTCCATTTTTTTAACGGGATTTTATCAAAGTAATTAATATCCCCAGATTGAATCAATTGATTAGTTGTAATTTTAAAATACATAAGAATTGATTTTTTAATCCATTCATGAGTGATCCAGCCTGACGCTGTTTTTTCCGCCACACGAATTAGCCCTTCATCAAGCAAGCGTATACTGTCGTTGATAACTTGTTTGTCTTCAGGACTAAACTCAGTTTGTGTTGAGATCTTCAGTATATGATTTTTCAGGTTTGCGATGGTTTCGATATTCATTTTTGACCCCGATCTTGTGAAACTTTTAAACCTTCGATAATAGCAGGGACATGAATTTTAATAATCTGATCAAAATTAATATCACGTTCGATTTCGTAGGTTAAAGTTGGGATTTTATTTTCATGTCCTGCGTATGTTCCAAGTGATCCGGGCGTTGGGTATCCGATATCGGGATCAATAATGTAACCAGTGATTTTAGAAATCACATCTGCTTCTGGTAATAAGCCGTTAATATTGAGCATAGGTTTCCACGAGTGCAGCGAAAAAATCACGTGCGGTTTATAATCGTTAATTAATTTTACAAGGATTTTATTTTCAGCTTCGCTTTCAGGGCTTGGACCGGGGTGATAACGTTCCGTTGCTGCAATAGGAGACCAATCTTTCGTAGGTAAGTTTCGATTAAGATCGACTTTGTTAGAGTTACCTCGTGTTTTAAGTAGGACACCTTCGGGGTTCAGTTCAGGGATAAGCATAAGATCTAAATTCAGGCTATAATTCTGTCGGAATAGTTCTAAAACCCCACGACTTGCGACAACACCTTCGGGTTCGTCACCGTGAACTCCGCCAATAAGCAGCGCTCGGGCCAGTGTTTCGCTAGTTTTACCTGCCACTTGCGGGCTTGGTAAAAAGTGATAGGCATGAATAGGAAGTCCTAATTTTGTGAAACCTAAATTAATCATTTTCATTCTTAATATATTGATTTAAAGTAAGACCGATGTCACGTAACCTTTTTACTTATAAAAATAATTTACTTTTTTTTGATGGCGCAAATTTGTCTGATCTGCTGCAAGTTAAAAACTACACAGATCCTGTAATTATTTATAAAACAAGTCTTATTGAAGAACGCATTCAATGGGTTAAATCTTGGTCTTCACTTAAACAATTGCACTTTGCAGTGAAATCTAATTTTAATCCAACAATTCTGCAGCTTTTTCTTAAAAACAAATGTGGATTAGATGTTGTCAGTCTTGGTGAAATTCAAGCCGGCCTTAAACAAGGGTTTAGTCCACAGGACATTATTTTTTCAGGAGTCGGTAAAACGCGCCATGAACTTGATTGGTCTATTGATCACGGTGTTTACCAAATTAATGTCGAGAGCATTTCTGAATTAAAAAAAATTATTCAAATAGCTGAAGAAAAAAATAAAATTGTGAGCGTTGGTCTTCGTGTTAATCCGCTAGTGGATGCAGGGTCACATCCCTATATTTCGACGGCTTTAAAAGATTCTAAATTTGGAATACATCTTGAAGATTTAAAAGAATGCCTCAATTTATTTAAGAAAACCAAGAACGTTAAGTTTAAATGTTTAAGCTTTCATATCGGGTCACAAATTTTAGACACCCATGTGTTTAAGCAATGTATTGAAAAGATGAAAATTTTATTTTTAGAATTAAAATCTGAATTTAGCCAACTAGATCGATTTGATGTCGGGGGCGGATTAGGTATTGATTACAAATCAGATGATGTCAGCCAAGACCATATGCGCTGGCTAGATCTTAAAAAAATCTACGAATCTGAATTAGATCATTTTGGCGCTGATATCTTGTGTGAACTTGGACGGTTTGTAGTCGCCAGATCAGGTGTTTTTGTTTCACAAGTGCAGTACATAAAGAATCAAAACTGCTTAGTGCTTGATTTAGGTATGAACAACAATATGAGACCTAGTTTATATCAGGCCTATCATGGTTTTTATAATTTAAAAAAACATTCAGAAAATAAAATAGATTATAAAATTGTAGGCCCTGTTTGTGAATCATCAGATATTTTTCATCAAAATTTTAAGCTTACTGAAGTCAACGAAGATGACCTGTTAATTATGGCCGATTGTGGTGCTTATGTAAGGTCCATGGCTAGTGACTATAATTTAAGAGCCATTGCCAAAGAAGTTTTTATTTAAAAACAGCTGTCGGTTTTTAAGTAAGCTTTCGGGATACAAGCTGGCTGGTTTTCAGTGCACTTGATTCTTAAATGCATATGATTCCCATGACCGTCGACGTGGTTAATCGAACTAAAGATTTTTTTAGCTAAACTTTTTTGCTCTAAAGTTAAGCCAGGTATTGATTTAGCAAAAGTACAAAGATCGGCTTTGATGGCTCTATCCATGAATATCCGGTCTATAGGTACATTTTTTTGCTCAAAAATAATTTTTAATAAGTTCAACGTTTTTTCAGTAGAATAAAGCTTTTTGTTAAAAACACGGGGCTTCATTCTGACCACATTCGGAAAATCAATATTATTATTTCGGCTTGGGTAAGCGATGTCGATATCGACTCCGTTTTGGTGGCTTTTATGCGGAGCAACTGGGCCTCCATTTTGTTTTGATAAATTACTGATAAATATTTTTCGTCCGGTTTCTTCAAACATCTTTTCACCAGTGATAGCGACTAAATCAATTATTTCCTGAGTTCCAAAATATTTCTTATTTGTTGGGTCACCAAGTTTGTAAAAATTTTGGTGATTCATTGTTTTATATTGCTCTAGTAAAGATGAAGCATTTCTTAAACGACCATTTTCAGGAAGCTTAATGGACTGGTTATATTTAATTAATTTTGATTTATCATTTTGCTTAACAGCAGCGTTTACTGCCGGTTTATCTTTTTCTTTATTTATAGCAGTGCCGCTAGCTGTGTCTTTTTCAGATGTCACAGTTGCTGATGCGGCTGAGTCTTTTTTTGGTTCAGTTGATTCAGCTGAATCAAAAATTGTTGTTAAATCAATTAATGAAAGCTGGCCTATAGGATTCAGATTCAAGGACTTTTCGTCGCCTTCGACCTGTTCTGAATCTTGTGATACACTGACATCATCTGCGCTTTCAATATCATCGACAATAATTTCATCATCATTAACATTTGCGGCACTTGTTTGGCTGACAATATTAAGAACAGGAGTTGTGACAGTCTTAACAGGTGATATAGCAGGATCTTCAGGCAAGACAGGTAAGTGTCTAGAATTTAATTTTTTCGTTGTTGTAATTACGGGCTGAGATTTTTTTTGTACCAGATTTAAACTTTGGGTTTGTCGGGCGTAATATTTATTTTCATATTGAGCCACAAATTCAACTAACGCTTCAGAACAGTCAAAATCTCCTTCTTCAGTTGTTTCTAAGCATGTGACTTGCGCTGCTATTTTTATATTTGAATTGCTATTTCTTACTGCTTTTAAAGTCATTGTTCCGATCTGAGGACTGTGAGATCCAGACAACGTAAAATCACTTTGAGCAACAACAGATTTAGTCTTTAAATCATAAATTTCAAGCTGTGCGGTGGTGGTAAAAACACCAGTGGCTAGTGAATATTTTTTTTGACTTTTAAGGATTTTTAATCCCTTAAGATGGATTGTTGTATTATTATTAGTGATTGTTTCGACAGGCGGTTCATATTTTTCTTTTTCAGTATCTGGAAGCACATCATAATCTGAAATAGTCGGTGTAAGTTCAGCTTCAACGACAGTTTTTTTGTTCTGACGAATGCCCTTTGCGCTGGGTGAACAGCTTGCAAAAAAAAGCGTTATAAGCAGAAGTGATTGAAACAGATAGGATTTGTGTTTAGACGTGTGGTTTTCCATATCTCAAAATGATGCACTTTGGTCGCCAGGGCTGAGGTATGGAAATGACTTAAAATCGATTTAATAAAGCATGAGATAAAACTGGGCTATTAGCTGTCTAAGTTGTTTTCAAAGGACAGAAACTGTCTCAAAGCGTATGCGCTTATCAGTATAGCCCGCTAAAAGACTAAGAGCTAATATTTCGAATTGTTGACCACTATCGGTTAGTGATATTTGTATAAAATCTGAAGATTCATTGGTGGGTAGGATAATTTGTTGGGTCATATCTTTTTGAATGATTTCAGCAATGGCAAGGCCTGAATCAATTAATTTAACATGGCTTCCAAAAACTTTTTGAATTGAGGATTTTAACAACGGGTAGTGTGTGCATCCTAGTACTACTGTATCAACATCATGACTTTTAAGTCCTTGTAAATAGCGAAAAGCAATTAAATTAGTAATCGGGTCATTGTGCCAGCCTTCTTCAGCCAGTGGGACAAACAAAGGACAAGCCGCAGTAAACACATCGATAGTAGCATCATGCTGTTTTATTTTTTTGGTGTAGCTTTCAGATTTAATTGTGGCTCTGGTCGCAAGCACGCCAACTTTTTTATTTTCTGTAGACTGTGCCGCTAACAAGGACCCTGGATCAATCACATTATAAACTGGAATATTATTATAAATAGTTTCAAAAATTTGTGTCGATGCCGTGTTGCAGGCAACGACGATGGCTTTCACATCATGACGAATTAAAAAATTCATATTTTGTTCAGAATATTTTCTGACCGTGTCAGCTGATTTACTGCCATAAGGAAGTCTTGCTGTATCACCTAAATAAATAAAGCTTTCGTCAGGAAAAGCTTTTAATAGTTCACGAAGAACGGTTAAGCCGCCAATACCTGAATCAAAAACGCCAATCGGCTTAGATGAAAAACTCATTAGTTTCTTACACCATGTGCCCTAGATTCAGAAATTCCGTTTGAAGACATTTCCATAAATAAAGCTTTATCCCGCATTTCTAAAATAGTCACAGCATTCATGTAACTCATACCACTTCTAATTCCGCCACATAGTTCATGTAAGACATCTTCAACATGCCCTTTCACAGTGACGTGGGTTGATTCACCTTCTGGGGCCATCCCTTGGGGCATGTCTCCGCGCCATGACACTTGCGCTTTTTTAGAAGCCATTCCGCGGTATTGTTTTTTTCCGTTCACGATGTCGCCCGGGGTTTCTATAGTGCCCGATAACATTGAACCTAGCATGATTGTACTAGCGCCAGCAGAAAAAGCTTTCACCATATCGCCTGAGGTTCTAAATCCGCCATCAGCAATTATAGGCACGCCGTAACTTTTCGCAGCTTCTGCGCATAGTGCAATCGCTGTTAGTTGCGGAACACCGCAGCCAGTAATAATTCGTGTTGTGCACATTGATCCAGGTCCGATTCCCACTTTAATCGCATCAGCTCCGGCTTCAATCAGATCAATGGCCGCATCAGGTGTTGCTAAATTTCCTGCGATGACTTCGACTAGTGGGTAAGTATCTTTAAGCCATTTTAAGGTGTCCATCATTTGCACCGAATGCCCGTGTGCAATATCAATTGTCATTAAATTAACACCAGCATTAATTAAGGAAGCGGCACGTTCTTTAAAATCAGCATTTACGCCAATGCTTGCAGAAATAATTTTTGCTCCGCTATCAACAACAGCTTTAATTTCAATGACTTGTTGTTCAGTGTTCATAAAACGGTGAAGAATTCCTAGGCCACCAAATTTATTCATAGCTATGGCCATTTTAGATTCAGTGACGGTGTCCATGTTTGAAGAAATAATCGGTGTCTCTAAAAATAAATTTTTAGTTAACTGCGTACGTAAAGACGGATCACGTCTAGATCTGATTTCAGATTTTTTTGGCATAATTAAGACATCATCAAATGTTAAACCATGG
>JANOOI010000222.1:0-1523 GCA_031421235.1 Bdellovibrio sp. | reverse complement strand
GATGACGGAGCTGGACGTTTAAAGATAGCTAATGAATTGTCAAAAAAAGAGATCGGTCGTGAGTTAACACCGGATGAACAAAAGTGGATCATTGAAGCCCATACAACCCATGGTGATATAAATTATGGTCAGATAGGTTCTGATAAAGTCCGGGACAAGTTAAAAGCTGGTGGTGGCCGGCCAGAAAGTTTAAATTCAGTGGAAGGTAAAAAACTAACCAGAGCTTTAATGGAAAACGGAATTCTTGGACAAGGAAAAACTGATGCCGATGGACTCCGTTTAATCGCTGAAAGACTGAACGCCAACGGGGCAGCTAAGTCAGAAGTTGAAACGGCACAAAAACTTGCAGCGCAACAATATTTAAAAGAAAATAAAATGGATTTAAAAGAAAATGTTGATATGTCGATATCTAACAGCCGTGCTTATGACAGTCTTGGCAATCGTGAATCTTATGTTCTATCGCAAGCCATGATGAAATCAGGCGATCCGAATATGGCTCCGCAAGCGACTTTAATGAAAGAGGCTTATCTGCGCAAAGAAGCGGAGCGATTTAAGATCACTGACCCTACAGAATTAAAACAGTATTATGATGAAGAATGGAATAATACACTTAGAAGTTTAACACCATCACAGCAAGTGCTGATGACAGAAAAAGTAAAAAAGCTAAGACCAGATTTTGAATTAGATGGTGATCTAAAAGTGATTCAAGCTAAATATTTAGCTGAACCTAAAGATATTCCTAAAGAGATTCCCAAAGAAATAGTAACACCTAAGCCTGTTGCACCAGAAATCCAAAAGCCCGTTAATCAGCCTGCGGCTGTTGTTGTGCAAGAAAACAAATTTGTACCTAATTATGCAAGAAGTGATTTTGACAGTAGCGATGTTGTTTATAATCAAAGATTAAAACACGCTGAAAATTTTAAAACGTGGTCGGGCGGACACGAGCTTAACGATGAGCAGTCTAAATTTTTATTTCATCGAACTAAAACATTTAGTAATTTGCCCGACAATCCCACAGTTGCTGAAAAAATGCGGGAAATAGGGTTTCAAGATGATCAGATAAGAATTTTACAACTTAATAATTTCAGTGTCTCGGAAAAAAATATTTATAAGCCACTGACTGATAGCGAAAGAAAAACCGCATGGAATAACGTTGATCAAAGTGGGTTTCGGACAGTGCCAGAAAATCTAAAACCCAGCGAAGCTCAAAAAATGATGATTGAAAAACTAAGACCACAAAAAGCAAATGTTGATGGCATCAGGGATGAAACATTAAGGCAAATTGAATCAATTACGCAGAATCAAAGATCTTTAACTGATAGAATCAGACGAGCCAACAATATTGATGAAGTCAGGACTGTTACCGAATCAAGAAAAGCGTATAGTGTTAAATGCAAAAATTTATGGCTCTACAACAAAATAGGGGGAATTAAAGAATTAAGTTAACATGTTTTTACGACAAGACATTTTAACAAAAGGATTCAATAATGCCCCCCGTTTTAGGACTACCAGATCTTTGCTTA
>JANOOI010000221.1:0-9912 GCA_031421235.1 Bdellovibrio sp. | reverse complement strand
AAAGTATCACGCATGAGATCTGGTTTCGGTGCAGTCCAATCGCGATTGGATTCAACAGTCAGTGTCTTAGACGTTAAGTATGAAAACTTACAGTCTGCAAAATCACGCTTGATGGATGCGGATATTGCTCAGGAATCGGCAGAGCTTGCGTCATCAAGCATGCTGCAAAATGCAGCAATCTCTGTATTGACTCAGGCGAATCAACAGCCGTATTCAGCAATGAAATTGCTTGGATAATTCTTAATGATTTAAAAGATTTATGAGGTTGTCTCCCTATAGATGGCTTCTTAAACCCAGGCCCTAGCGGTTGTTCGCTAGGGCCATTTTTCGTGTAGTTATTTTAGGATCTTGTTAATAGCGCTTTTTTGTTTGGCAATACCCTTGAATTTGGTATGACTAGCCCAAAGAGGTGCCTATGAAAAAGATTTTTCTATCTATATTATTTATCACACAGTTTGGGTTAGCTAAAGATATCGAATTAGGCAGCTACACGGCTGTTGACGTTGAAACCGGCACTGTCTTGTCAGCTATTCTTTTACGTGCCGATAAAACTGTAAATTACACAGTGTCGACTCCGGACTTTGCAATGCCAGAACCAGGCTGCGAAGGCATTTATACTGTTATTGAAAACAAATTAACTGCTGAATTGGCCTGCCCTTTATCATTCTTGCCTAGTGTTCGTGTTGAAATCGATATTACAGATGTGAATCCTGAATCAGTACGATCTGAATCCGGTGTTATTGTTCCAGTTGTAATCGATGTTTTCGGAACTGAACCAACGCCGTTTGTCTTAAAGAAAAAGTAATCACTCGCTAATTATAATCAAGTATCAACAAATTTTATTGAGTTAAAGGCTGCACAGATGTGCGGCCTTTTTTTATTTCAAGACTAGATGACTCTTTAGTCTATGAAGACTGAAGTCTAACCGTTGTTGGTCTGTATAGGACTAGATAAGACCAACATAATACCTAGACTTTGGTTTGGAAAATCACTTGTTGAAGGTCTATTTTTCAACACTAAAGTCTAGTTTCGGCTAGTCAATGGTCTAGAAATGCAGTACGCGACTAAAGCTCAATACAGACTGGCCGAAAGGTATATCAACAAAACGACTCAGACTCGACTAGATAGACTGAGAAATTCTGATGATGTGACTGTCGCAGAATTTTGATGAAGGTCCAGATAGCAGAGTGCAGGTCACCAAACGTACAAACAGGAATGAAAATTCCTACATATAAGAAGAGGTCGAACATGGGATTAAGAATTACAACAAACGTAGCAGCTATTAATGCACAAAGAGTTATGAATACAAATACTCGTGAAATGCAAAAATCAATGGCGCAATTATCAACTGGTTCAAGAATTACTAAAGCAGGCGATGATGCTGCTGGTTTAGCAATCAGTGAAAATTTAAAATCAACAATTAGATCATACGCACAGGCTTCACGAAATGCGAATGACGGTATATCAATGATTCAGACAGCTGAACAAAGTATGGGTGAAGTTTCTAACATCTTAACACGTGTACGTGAACTAGGTATCCAAGCTTCTTCTGATACAGTGGGTGATCAAGAGCGTGGATTTATCCAAAAAGAAGTTGATGCTTTAAAATCAGAAATTCAACGTGTTGCTGAATCAACAACTTTCGGTTCTAAAAAATTATTAGATGGTACTGGCGGAGTATACGACATTCATGTTGGCACTTCAGCAAATGAAGGCACTGACTGGATTTCTTACAACGCAGCAGAAACAAACATCACAAAAGATTCATTGGGAATAGATGATCTTGATTTTAATACAAAAGAAGGCGCCAGAGCCGGTTTAGTTTCTCTTGATTCTGCACAATTAGCTGTGAATGGTTCTCGTGCAAACTTAGGAGCTATGCAAAACAGATTAACATCAGCGGTTGATGTTATCGGTACAATGTCTGAAAGTATGAGTGCTGCAAATTCTCGTATCCGTGATACGGACATTGCTACTTCGACTTCAGAATTAGCTCGTAACAGTGTTCTTTTAAACGGAACAACTTCTGTACTAGCACAAGCTAATCAGTTACCGCAAATGGCTTTAAAATTAATCGGTTAATTAAATTGTTTAAATTTTTGGGCGGGGTGTGCTTGACCTCCGCCCTGCTCAAACAATTTAAATAAATATTTTCTCTACCCAGTGCGACTAACGTCGTGCTGGGTTTTTGTTTTGTCTCTAATTGATCCAAAAAACTTAAGTAAACAAAAATTCATCCGAAAAGTATTAAGTATGAATATAAAAAATCTAACAGGGACCAATCAAATACTCAGTGGGGTTAATTCAAAAGACTCCGCTAAGCCTGTAGAAAAATCAATTAAAGCTGATCAATCCAACGATCGCGATGCCAACGGACAGGCCTTATTCCAACGACAAGTTAAAAAAGAAAAAATGAGCCGTGAACAAGCTGAAAAAGCAGTTCAATTATTAAATGAAAAACCCTTCATGAAAGACATGTCTTGGGTGGCCACATTAGTTGAAGAAAATGAGTATTTTTTTGCAGAAGTAAAAAATTCTGCAGGAGATCTTATTCGCCGTATTTCAGAAATGGGACTATGGGAAGTGTTCGATCAAGTTTCGTCCGATCCACATAAGGGGAATTTACTTAAGCGCGTGGCTTAGTCATTTCAAAAAAGGATTCACCATGATTGGCAATAAAAAAGGTATAAGTATCATCGAAACATTAATCGCCGTCGGTATTATGGCGATTGTAATGGTTGGTTTTTCTTCGATGATTTTAAATCAGCAAAAGGAAACAAAATCTGTTTCTGAAATTTTAGCAGGTCTTGATTTACAAAAAAATCTTATTAGTGCTTTGGCAGATGGGTCTGTCTGTAATCATATTCTGAATAATCCGACACAACTAACATTTAATTCAAATAATCTTCCAAGAGATTTAGAGCCGTCATTACCAATTTATGCCAGTGTCGTTTCGGGTGTAGTAGGTTCAGTCATTGCCCAAGAGGGTCAACCAGCCTCTGTATATTCCTCATCTATGGTGGTAAAGTCTATTAGGTTAAATATCACGAGTGGTTCTGGATCAACATACACCGGAAATTGGATTATTGATTTCGACGAAACGAAATCAGTCAGGCCGCACAAGCCTATTACTGTTAGCACTATATTAAATGTTGATAGTTCAGCTCCTGGAAATACAAAAATCATTGGATGTATGGGAAGCCAAGGAGCAAAATTAAATAGAATGGTTTCAGCTAACGGTTCTGATGCAATTGTGTATTGTGCTTCAGATGAAATTGCTACAGGCGGTGGTGGATACTGTACAGCAGGCGCTACAGCCTGTCGAATTCTCAACCCAAGAACATCTCCTGATGGCGTAGTCATTGGTTATCAATGCCAATGCGGACCAGCGAATTCAACAGTGTATGCAGTCTGCGCTAAAAGATAAGCGCAATACCTGAAAAAATTATTTCTTCAATCTATAGTAAGTAGCAGGCCCTTTACCTTTTTTTTCAATATAGTTTAATTGAGTCAATTTTTTAAAATCTAAGGCACGCGTAGCTTTAGCTCTGGAAGTTAACTTAGCATAATCTACGTCGCGTATAAATTCATGATCTGATAGATAAATTAATATCTTGTTTTGTTCAGAACTTAACGTATCGGACGGTGTTGATATTTTTTTCTGCTGTAAGATTTTTTCAACACGTAATAATTCATCAAGAACACCTTCGCAAAAATATTCTAACCATTCTGTAAAGTCTACTTTTTTGATGATATCGTAGTAATCACCGCGTTCACCAACTTTTTTAAAATATGACGTTATGTTTTTATTGTAGTAAGATTCAAATGAAAACAAAGAAAAAATATTTAAACCAAATTCAGCTAATAATGTTTTTGTAAGTAATCTAACTAGACGGCCATTACCATCAATAAAGGGGTGAATAAGAACGAACTGCTTGTGAAATATGCCTGCCAAAATTAATGGATCTAGATTGCTTTTTTCAGCTTTTATGAAATCAAGTAAATCTGACATATGTTTTTTTACGTCAATGTGGTCTGGAGGGTAAAAAATAGCCTTTCTACTTTTTGGATCATTAACAACTACAGCTTCTTTGCGAAAACTGCCTAATTTAACTTTAGGCAGTAAGTCTTTCATCAAATTTTTATGTGTCTGGACAATAGTTTTTTCTGTCAGTTCAAAAGCTTCGTCTAATACAGCTTTGTTAAGCTGTATTAGAATATCATTATACTGCAGAATTTCACGTTCAGTGTTTCGTATTTCGTTAGGGCGCGTTTTTAAGATTTTACGAACTTCAGTCAAAGGCAAAGGGTTGCCTTCTATACTCGTTGAAGAATAGCTTGATAGGCTGAGTGCTTCAGTTTCAAGAGATAAAAGCACAACTTGATTTGGTCTGTTGGCTTTTAGTCGAACAGCAGACATATGGATTTCTTTAATTAACTTAAGCAAACTAGGTGTTATTGAATACTTGTACATTAGACGATTATTAGACGATTATTAGACGATAGCAAGCATGAATATTAAAGGTTTATAGTTTATGGTTTACTATAAACTATAAACCAGACTTATTTCTTATTAATCCCCAATTCAGATTTAATGAGCAGTTCATGTTCTTTCATCAAAAATAAAAACAGTTGCTTCTGGGGTAAATCATAAATTTTAATTAATTTTTTAAGTATGGGCCACGGCGGTGAACATAAGCCACGTTCCCAGTTGGACACGAATTGGGCTTTGCACTGACAAGATTTTGCGACATAACTTTGGGTGAAGCAGGTACTTTCACGCTTTTCTTTCAGATAATCACCTAGCGAACTGAATTGTTTTTTAGATACTTTTTTATTTTTCATAGATCAAGGTCCTTTTATTTTTAATATTTTATTGTATAAACAAGCTGATCGTCGTGACAAGTCTAGTGTGTGAAGCTGATTTGTATCAGAGGCATTTTTTACCTACTCGTAGTAAGTCCATAGACAATCAATTGACTCACAGAAATGAAAAATAATCTGCCATACTGTGAAGGTTAGTTATTGTATTTCATGGAGGAAAACAATGGCCATTCGCATAGGCGGACTTGCAAGCGGATTACCACCCAACTTAGTCGATCAAGTGATCGAAGCTGAGCGCATGCCCGTTAAAAAGATGCAGGATGACAAACTAAAAATTGAAGACAAAGTCAAACTTGTTTCAGAATTCGAAACGAAAATAAATGATGTCCTTAAAAATTTGAATACTATAGTTGGTGCCAGAGGTTTCAGTGATATGAAATTTAGTTCTGGATTTCCGGATATTGTTGATGGCGAAGTTGACCCGTCGATTGCAGAAGCTGGGGACTGGACTTTAGAAGTCCAGCAATTAGCCACAAAGCCCGCAATAGTTTCGTCTGGGGTGCCAGACAAAGATAGTACATCTTTAGGTGTAGGGTACATTCGTTTTGATACGCCAGAGGGCGAACAAGAAGTTTACATCGATAAAGAAAATTCAACATTAGAAGGAATAGTGTCTTTGATTAATCAATCTGATGTCGGAGTCAAAGCAACTATTATAAATGACAGAAAAGATAAAGATGAAAGCTTTAAACTTCAAATCACCGGCGCAAAAACTGGTGATGACAATGAAGTTCAATTTCCAACAGTGTATTTAATAGATGGTGATACTGACTTCAGTTTAGATAATCGATTACCCGCTTTAAATGCAAAATTTAAACTTAACGGCCATGAATTTGAAACATCAGATAATAAAGTTAACGATCTAATTCCTGGTATTACGTTAGATTTAAAACAAGCTCGTGACGGTACTCCGATCAAATTATCAGTGACTGAAAATTATGAAGCTATCGGCGAAAAAATGAAATCTTTCGTTGATGCCTACAATGGCGCCTTAGGATTTATTCAGACACAGAATAAACTGACAAACGATAAGACTGGCAGCCCAAGATTAGGACCGCTGGGCGGCGATAGCATGTTGCGCATGACCGAAGCACGGTTACGCGGAATCATTCAAAACGTCCAGAATACCAACAGTTCATTTGAAAGAATTTTAGAGCTAGGTGTTGAGTTTAATCGTACAGGCACATTAAACTTCACCCCCGAAAAATTTCGTAAAGCAGTGGCTCAAAATCCAAAAGATGTTATTGAATTTATGCGTGGCAATTTGGTCGATACAGGATTTGTTACAAATATGCGAACAAAAATTCGTGAAATTACTGATCCACAAGCAGGCGTTGTCGGAAATCGTAAAAATAATTTACAGCGACAAGTTTCAAATATTGATCAAAAAATTGAAAGAAAAGAAAAGAATTTAGAAAAAAGAGAAGAAATGTTACGTCGGCAGTTTGCAAAAATGGAGGAAGCAGTGTCAAAAATAAAAACACAAGGAGGAGCAATTGGTGGAGGGGGTAGTTAATTATGGCTAATCCATATCAAAAGTATAAAGAAACATCGATTTTGAGTGCTTCAAGGGAGCAGATCTTGTTGATGTTATATGAAGGAGCTATCAAATTCACTAAATTAGCTTTGCAGGCAGCGGAACAAAAGAAAGTCGCTGAACGCGGGCAAAATTTAATGAGAGCTTATGACATCATCATGGAATTGCAAGTTTCGCTGGACCACAAAGTTGGGGGTGAAATTGCGAAGCAATTAGATCAGCTTTACACCTACGTATTGGAACAGTACACAAAAGCAAATATATCCGGAGATACCGACGCGATGAAAAATGCTTTAAAAGTGATTGAAAACCTATATGACGGCTGGAAAGTGGCAGTAGATAAATACAAAAAAGAAACGGAACCAAAAGGGGGCACCGCATGATTCGCTTAGTACAACTTTTAACAGAGAAAACTCATTTTTTGGAAAAATTTTACACATTAAATGAAAAACAAATTGCTGAATTAGAAAATGGTCACTTTGATAAAATTGAAAAATTTTATAATCAAAGAGAAGATATTCTAAAAATTCTTAAACACCTAGATGCTGAAGTTAACCGTGCACATACGCTACATAAAGGGATTAACGGTGTGTTTACAGAAACGGACAAAGCTGCATTTAATGAATGTATGCGCATCAAAGAGATGTTTGTTGAAAGGATCATTGATCAAGATATGCAAGTGCTAGCGCTAATTGATGAAGCAAAATCTAAAATTATTAGAGAGCTTCAGGATGTTCGGTTAGCTAAAAAAGCAATGCATGGCTACAAAACAAATGTTGCCTAGTCTTTTGTAATTAAAGTCAATTCTCTGACTGAAGAGTCATAATAATCCGACAGTCAGAGAAAACTTCAGCCTGAAAAGCCCATATATCAATGGTTTTGGTTGGCATCTCGCTTGCAATTCTAAATAAACAGCAACATAGAATGTGTTGTTTATTTAATGGGGGCAGGATGCTGGCTAAAAATCTAGTTTTTCAGGATGCGTATCGTTTTTTCAAACAGAAACAATTTAAAAAATCATTTTTAAAACTTATTTCTATTTCAAACGAATTTTCAAATGACCTTATTTTTTTGAGCTTACTGTCAGAAGTTCAATTTAAATTGAATGACCAGACTGCGTGGCTTAAGACACTTAAAACGATTTCAGTGAAAAGCCATCATGTTCAGGATCAACTGAAGTACATCAATGCGCTAATCAGTGTGGGTGAAAGAAATCAAGCTCTTGATTTGCTTTTAGATTTAGAAGCTAAAGAACTTCCACAAAGTCAGTTTGTTCAGTTACAGCATGGTTTATTAAATATTTATGCCTTAGAAAATGATTTTGAAGGGTTAAATGAAGTCTGTCAGAAATTAAAAGGTGTCAACTATAGTGATGCTGAAACACAGTACTGCAGTTCTATTGTTGAAATATCAAGAGGCCAATATGACCGAGCCCTTGAACAATTAAGAAACATTATTAATCAGTATTCAAACTTTGATAAAGCATGGGTGGCCTTAGCATTATGCCATCAACAAATGGGTGATTCAGAATTAGCGAAAGCTAATCTTCAAAAAGCCTTAGATATAAATGCTAAGAATTCGACTGCAATTAAGTACTTAGCAACTTGGTCAGAAACACCGTCAGATGTAGAGTCATCATTAGAAAAAATTAACTTTTACCTACAAGAGTATAATTTCGATGAAGATATCTCTGAATGTCATGCAAAGTTATTAATTAAAAACGGTCGAACACAACATGCGCAAGCAGAAATGAATAAATTAAGTTATTATTTTGGCAAAACAGCACAAATGGTATAGCCTGATCGGGTGAAAGTTATATGTGATGAAAAAACATACCTAATACTTAAGCCCGTAGAAAATAATTTCGATTTATTCTGTTATAAAAAAGACGCTGACAAGAATATTCACAACGACTATGACATAAAAATTGGTGACATTGATTTTTATGCATCCAGCATTAATATTAAATCAAATGTGAATATTCTTTTTTCTACTTCAGTGCCATCAGTTCAGCTGACAGATCTTAAACTCTACAATTTTTACCAGATCATAGTGCAAAACGATATTTCACTGCTGAAAGTGACAGTTGATCAAATTTCTACGGCTTTACGACAACATTTAAGTTTGAGTCTAGTCAAAGAAGATTTTTTTAAGAAAAGAAATCACCTAGAAAGGTTAAATCATTTTCTCCAAGGTGAATCATCTGAAAAATCTGACGCCATCCAAATTTTTGTTGACGATGAAAACACAAAAAAGAACCGAGAAAAAAAACTACTCTATTTTTTAGATTTTTTAAATTCTGAATATGAAAAGCCTGATTTTTTAGAAATATTTTGCCGTCTAATATGGACAGATTTAAAAAAAATGGGCTCTTTTCAGACATTAATATATGTGATTCAGTTAAAATCAAAAGATTACGCAATTATAACTTTTAACGGGTACAGTTTAAATATCAAAAACGTTGACCATATCAGCGATCAAATGGTGAGTTCGGCACAGGGATTTTTTGCTAATTTATTACAAAGGCCAGTGGGATTATTAAAAACTTGGTCGTTGCAGAATGAACGAATCAGTCAGTCAGTTTTCTTAGAAACACATTCAGTGATTAGCGAAGTAGAACTAAATAGTTATTTTACTGATCGACTAAGCTTAATTGGGCTAGCCGTTCAAAGACATATTTTACAAACACAGTCTGAATATTTTTTAAACAAATGGAACAAAATTGTCCAAGCCCACAGAGACCCTGTTATTGTGGTTGATAAAGAATTTAATTTATTCATATCTAATCTAGACGATGAATCATCGAATCATTTTTTAGCCCACAGTAAAAATATAAATTTAGAAAGCTTTGTATATATCAATCATAAAAAATATAAAGTCACTACAACACGATTTATGATAGATAAAGAATATTCGATTTTATTTTATTCGAATCAAACTGAAATTGATGAATTAAAATCTAAAGTGATTCAAAATGAAAAAATGAATGTGATTGGACAGTTAGCAAATCATTTAGCTCATGAACTCAATAATCCACTGACTGGATTGAAATTAGCTAGTGAATTTTTAATTTCATTAAATGACACACAACATACTGTTAAGATGGATTTAAACGAAGTTTTAAAAGCAACTGGTCGCTGCCAAGGCATCATATCAGATTTGCTTGATTTTAGTGGCGAAGCCAAACAAATTGACGAAATTGTTTTAATTGATGAAATTCTCAAAAAAACATTACCCTTACTAAAAGCAATAACTCGGTCACATCATATTTATTCTGACATTAAACCCGTATCAATTCGCTGTTCATCAAATTATGTGCAACAAATTTTATTTAATTTAATTAAAAACGCTTGTCAGGCTTTGCCAGAAAAAAGTTTTATTAAAATATATGATCACTGCCATGGTTCCTTCTATGATTTGATTGTCGAGGACAACGGCCCGGGGTTGCCGGATGTGATAAAAAGTAATTTATTTCAGCCATTCACGACAAC
>JANOOI010000220.1:0-2353 GCA_031421235.1 Bdellovibrio sp. | reverse complement strand
AATTCGACCAATACCATGACGACCAGCGATTTCATTCATTTTGATCACCATTTGCGATGGCTGATAAACTTGTCCGTTAATTGCTGTTGGCACACCGTTTTTAAATTGCAATGTGATTTCTTCAGCCGTGTCTTGTGCTTTTTCTAAAGACTTTGTCCAAACAAAAATTTCTTCTGGCGGAGCAAAATCGGGCTCTTCAAGACGCCCGCCTTCGATAGACCGGCCCCAAAGATTTTCATCGATGCTCCAGATTTTTTCTAATGACTGCTGAATCGGAACATTATTTTTCTTAGCGTATTCTATTTCCCAAGATCTTGTCATATTACGTTCACGAATCGGCGCATGAATTGTTACATCACCACCCATTAAGGCTCTGATTCCAAATTCGATACGGAATTGATCATTGCCTTTACCTGTACAACCATGAGCAAAATGCGTAACACCTAATTTTTGAGCGACTTCAACGGCTTTAGCTGCAATCAGCGGCCTAGCAATAGATGTCGACATCGGGTAACCCTGGTAATCACCGTTAGCTTGCACAGCTTTAAAACAATAATCTTTTACGAATTCATCTTTAGCATCTACAGTGTAGTGTTCAGTGCCCATGACTTTGGCTTTTTCCTCTGCTTGAGCGATATCGGCTTTTTCTTGGCCCACATCAACAGTGACAGTAATAACGTCTGTGTAGCCATATTCTTGGCGCATAAGAGGGATACATATAGAAGTGTCCAAACCGCCTGAATAAACCAATAATACTTTTTTCGACCGATCTTTTGTGGGTGTAGCCATACTTAAAATCTCCTTAAATAAGCTGTATTTTCAGAATTGAAGCCTTAATCAATACCAGAATAATTATGCAGTCAATAGGATTATACGAAATATATTGTTGACAGGAACGATCTATGTACATAATTATGCAATAATGATGCATAATTATTCAACGAAAAATCTTATTAGCAATTCAGTTAAAGTCTCAGTTGTCGGCGCCCGAGGCTACACTGGTTTGGAAACTGCAAGACAGCTTCTAAAGCATCCCCATGTTGAATTAACAAATTGTTTCGCAACAACAGGTTTTTCTTTAACTGATTATATTCAAAATCCAAAAGCCAAACAAGTAAAGTGCTTAACTGAAGCTGATTTAATGAATAATTTAACTGATGTTGTCTTCTTAGCAACACCGGCTGAAGTTTCATTAAAATTGGCTCCTGAAATTTTAAAACAAAATAAAAAAGTGATCGATTTATCAGGCGCATTTCGTTTGAAAAAAAATGACTACCCTACTTGGTATGCGTTTGAACACACACAAAAAGAACTTTTGCAAAATGCCACTTATGGATTAGTCCCATTTGCTCAACCAGTAACTCAATCGAACACATCTGCGAACGCATTAATTGCTAACCCAGGTTGTTATGCATCAAGTGTTTTGATGGCACTGATTCCATTATTAAAAAATAATCTTATTTTAAAAGACACAATTGTTATCGACGCTAAATCTGGAACAACTGGTGCTGGTAAAAAAGCTAGTGAGAATTTATTATTTACTGAAGTCGACGGCGAATGTTTACCCTATAAAATCGGTAAGCATCAGCATTTACCTGAAATCATTGAAGCCGTAGAATTATTCACTAGTGTTGTGATCAACCCATTTTTTACAACTCACTTACTGCCAACACGTCGTGGGATTTTAACCAGTATTTACATGAAAGTTTCACCGAATGTGAAAACTTCTGATATTGAAAAAGCTTTTAGCCAATGTTACGCCAACGAAATATTAGTGCAATTTGGCGAAAGCGAAAAAGCTCCGCAATTGATGTCTCTTAAGAAAGTGGTGGGTACAGCAAAGACTCATATTACCTACCACTTAAAGAACGACCAACTTTTTGTTTTTTCAACAATTGATAACCTGATGAAAGGTGCAGCCACACAAGCAATTGAAAACTTAAATCGCTTGTATGACTTACCGACTCACACAGGACTTGAATCATGCGAGGCTTTAATATGACACCAGGACCAGGTATTCACAGAACTGTTTTGCCAAAAGGCTTTTCAGCTAGCGGTACTAATTGCGGAGTTAGACGTTACCGTCCTGATATCGGCGTATTAATGTCTGATGTTCCAGCTGTTGCAGCAGGTGTGTTTACTTTAAATGAATGCAAGGCCGCCCCTGTTGTTCACTGTGCAAAAGTATTACCGTCTGATAATGTTCGCGCGATTTTTACAAATTCTGGACAAGCTAATGCGGCCACGGGTGCTGAAGGTTTCAAGCGCAATCAAGAAGTCCTTGATGCCACGGCTAAGGCCATCGGCTGCAATGCTGATCAAGTGTTAATCGCAAGCACAGGTGTTATCGGTG
>JANOOI010000219.1:0-17730 GCA_031421235.1 Bdellovibrio sp. | reverse complement strand
CGTTTGTTATCCAAAACAAATAATCAAAATTCTTTGGGCTTTCTATTTTTATAATTTCTTGTCTTTTTGTCGGGGCGTTATTTGTAACTGTCCCAGCTTTACAAAAAATAAATGAACCTATCATTATTGAATTTGAAGCTATAGAAAAACTAACAGAAAAACCAATCATTATTCCGCCGATGCCCGCTAGGCCTCTGCAAATAGCAGAATCTAAAGGTGATAAAGTCAAACCAACCCGCGGAGCTAAAAAAGTTTCGGCCCCTGCGCCATCGGCGCCCTTGTTAGCTAAAGACGCTGAAGTCATTTCTGGTCCTGTAAAAAAATCAGTAGTTTCAAAATCTGAAATGGCGACATTAAAAACAACAACATCTGGCGGAGTCGCTGAAAAAGCCACGTATGCGCTATCACAAGCAGGTGTTCCTGAAACATTAGAAGACATCCAAGCCCCAGCTTTAGATTTTGAAGGTGTTGAAGCTGCACAGGTTGGAAACTTAGGCGAAGATGCTTTCGAAGAAGAATTTAAAAATATCGATCAAGAAAGTGCTGCTGCCATTCGTGCCGAAAAATCCGCGTTTGATAATGAAGCACAGCTGATAGCTGACGAAAAAGAAGCTGCTTTGCAAGCCTTAGAAAATGAAAATGCAGCGCAAGCCCGCGCAATGGAAGAATCTTTAGAAGCCACACGTACAAAAAACGCAGCGGCTATGGCCCAAATGAAAGCTTCAGAAAAAGCGGTCGCAGAAAAAGCAGCCCGTGAAGACGCTGATCGTAAGGCTGCAGCCCTGGCCGCGCGCGGCAGTGGTGCTGACGGCATTGGTCGCGGTGATACGGGATCAAATGAAAATGCAAACGCAGCAACAGGAAATCCAAACGCAGTTCGTTCAATTGATCAGTTAAAACAAGTTCCTGGAAATCCAAAACCAAATTATGCAGTTGAAGAACGTCTTCGCCGCGAACAAGGTAAAGTTGTTTTTCAGGCTTACGTGACACCACAAGGGCAATTAACAAATTTTAGATTGGTTTCATCAACAGGGTATAAAAACTTAGATGGTAAAACTTTAAGTGCTTTAAGAAAGTGGAAGTTTTATCCGGGTCAGCAAGGCTGGGTTGAAATCCCACAAGTGTGGACATTAAAAGGAGAAACTGAACAAATGCCCGCTCTGTTGAGAAGGCAAGTCAGTCAAAGATAATTCAAAAACTAATCGCCGAAAATTACTTTTTTAGATTTAGTCGAACCTTTAGTGCGAGTTGCAGCTTTTCTTTTTGTTCCAGAAGCTGCTTTTTTGCGTGTACGGATAAATTCAGTTTTTTTCGTTTTAGAAGCCATAATATTTCCTTTGTTAATCAATTAAGCAAAATGAGGACTTACAACTATCAAAATGGCATGACTAAGTCAATTGAGTGATCATCATCTTTTTGGCGTTCAGATTCTTTTGTGAAGGCATAATGTAACCCAAACTGAGAGCCCCCGATGCCTATACCTGCAGTAAAATAGTTTTGAGACTCTAAGTTGTTGTTTTGATAGCCAATTCGTCCAAAAAGCCATTCGTTCATATAACTTTCTAAACCAAATTTATAGATCTGTTTTTCATCAGACTGGGTATTTTTGCCAGACTCTATTTCAAATCTTAAGTTTGTTAAATCCATATACTGCATTTCAAGGCCTGCAGCTATCGTTGGACGGTCATCAATCGTATCTGCCAAATCTGAATCATTCAGTGGCTGATTTTTTAAAACTAAACCTGCTGACAGCCAGGCTGTTGGTTTATAGGTCACACCAACATCAACGATATTTTGTCGTTCTTTGTTTGTTTTAGGAAGTACTTTTGTCGTTTGAAAACCAAATGCTGCTCCTGCAGAAAAAACAGGGCTAATAGGATAAGCAAATCCTAGATGCAAAGCTTCTGTCTCTAGGTCAAAGGCCGTATTACGACTGTAACCAATCACTGCAGGAAATAGCGCGTCTTTTCCATTATCTGAAAGTGAAATTCTTTGAGCTTCACTGCCGTAACTTAAAGCTGCTGATTTTTGCTGAAAAAAATAAATTGAAGCGGGGTTATTAAAAGCACTATCAGTTTCATTAATTGATCCAACACCCGCGCCGCCAAGGGACGTTGATACAGACCCTAAGTTTTCAAATGCTAGTGAATTTAAAACTGAAAAAAACACCAAACCAAATATCAAATTTCGTGCTGAAGTCAAAAAAGATTTGTTCATTTTTCAAGGCTAGCCATGTTTTTAGAAAAAATCTATTTAAAAAAGTTTAATAGTTGCTTCCAGTTCGCTTACAAATACTGGCGTATTGCGCACAACGACCAAGTGAGCGTCGTTGGTCAGGTGTTCCTGCTGTTGTGTAAGTGACATTCAAGCTAGCATGAGAAGTTAAATAACATTCTTTATCTGGATCATAATTAATTCCCACATCAATTGCGTTTGACGGGTCACCTTCTAGAATTCCTGTTGTTGGTAAATAACAGTTTAAATCAACAGGTGCTAAACAGATTTGTAAATGACTGCGGCCAGCAGCAGGTTCACTCGTTGCTGGTATAAATAAACCAATATTCCAACTATCCTGTGAATAATGACGACGGATAAGTTGAATATCTTCTTGGCGAGCTGCTGTTAAATCACTTGAAATAAATGGAGCACACGTGGGCTGTTTAAATCTTTTGTTGTTCCAATGATTAGATTTAACAATTACAAAATTTTTGCGACAATCCCAAGAAGTTAATGTGTCTACATTACCATTGATTAAATCGATCTCTTTAATTTCAGTTAAAATATTTTTAATCCAACCGGCTTTACCCGTCGTTGATTTTGAAGAAAACTTCAAAGTATAACCACGCCCGTAAGCTAAATTAGCTGCAGCACCTGTAGGCCGCCTGACAACACTGACTGTATTGCTGGTAGGAGTTGTTAGTGAATCAAGGTTGTTACCTGCAAAAACAGCAGTCAAAAGAACTTTGTCGGCTCCGGATGAACTAAATTTTTGACGGACAAGGTCTGCATACTGTTCACCAACACCAAGATCACTTTCTTTTATAGCTGCATCGGGATTACCCGGAAAAGTTGGATCTAAATTTTTAGTTAAGCCAAAAGTAGCTTCTACAGGTGTTGCAACCGTGTCTGATGATAAATTATAAACCCTAGGGCTTTCTGAAAGTACATTTCCTGATGCTAAATACTTAACGTCTTTTGTCAGTTGATGGGCCAAATAACTTGTATTTAGTTTTTTGTCAAAAAACTGCACATCCCTAGGTATATCGGGCACTAAATCTGCAGGCGCTGGATTAATTAAATCAACATAAATATTCAGATTTGATTTCAGCCGAACACTAAATTGTAAATAGGTATTCTTCGCTGAATCGGCTTGCTCTAAAACGTTTTTAACTTGTTGCGGGGTAATCGTCGTCGAAGGAAAACTGGGTTTAAAGTTTTGCCCGATGTAATCTAAAAAAGCTCTTCGTAGTTTCAATCCGGACTTTACGGCTCCGCTGCCTGTTTTGTCTGCAAAGCCTTCGCTAGCACCGATTTTAAGGCCAGGTATACCTGCTTGATTAATTATCGTTGAGCTACCTTGATAAACACATGAATTATAAGAAATAGTGTCTGCAACTATATCGAACGGAAACGGAGCTTGTAGCGTTTTCTGATCAGCTTGTTCAACAACTGAATTTTGTGAACCTAAAATACCATCACCTTGGGGTGTGCACCCCAAAAAAAACATAAAACTTATGATCGCTATAAAGATATACATTGCTCACCTAGTTGAAATTTTATGCTAACACTCAGGTATTGCCATTCTTAATGCTAACACACTTCGTTAGTGGACTCATTCGGACTCAACATCTTGTTTCATTATGATATATTTTTGGTATGAAAACATTAACCCATAAGACTTTAGTCGCATGTATTTTGAATATTTATTTGGTTTTTAGCGTGCTTGCTCCGCAAACAGGCTGGACTTATATCTTACCTTTAGATTTTGTTGTTAAGAAAACGGTCTCTCACTCGAATAAAAAAATTGTTAGCATCGAACAAGAAGTCACTTTTAAATCAAGAACTGAACCCACTGAAATTAAAATTTCTGAATCTTGGCTTATTGAGGGCGACAAAAATTTAAAAGTTTCAGCAAATGGTTTAAGCAATTACAAAGAAAATATTCGTTACAATTCTTTAATTAACAATAAAACAAAAACTCAGATGATCGGTAAAACAAAAACATCAATTCAACGTTCTGATGATTTTTATCTACATCTAGCTTTTGCAAGGTCTTCTGAAAGATTTTTAGAGGATTTAAAAAGCATGGGAATTCCCATGCAAACCAGATTATCCCGTGCCGACGGCTACATTACGATCGCGATCGGCGAAGCGTCTAAAGATGAAAAAGTATTTCCACAAATTTGGATTGATCAAGATCAGTTTTTAATCCGTAAAATCCGTATGCCATCAGGCACAGAAATCACTTTAAGTAATTATGTAAAAATAAATCCTGACACAGACCAAGAATTTTGGGTTGCAAAAAAGCACGTTATAAAATGGGGCCAAGAAGAAGTTATTGTTGAAGTGAAAAATATTTCAACAAAAACAACTGCAACGCTGCAGTCGTTCTATCCAAAAAATTTAGATACACCAAGTGAGATGGCATTTATATCAAATCAATCAGGTCTAACACAAATTGTTGAGGATTTTTATTCGAGGTTTAGATGAGTTCATTTCGCACATTAAAGGTGGCAGTCGAAGCCCCGATAATGAGCGCACTGACTTATCAACAACATACGGAATTTGAATGCCAACGCGGTGATGTTGTTAATGTTCCTTTGGGCAACAGACACGTAAAAGGAGTCGTCCTTTCGGCTTTGGATCAAACTTTAGAAGAATTACAAACTGAACTTAATCACAATATTAAATTAAAATCTGTTATCAGCATAGACACCGAATGGCCCAGATTAGCCGACCCGTATTTAAAATGGCTTGAATGGATCGCTGAATACTATATTCATCCGATCGGCCAAGTTGTGCAGCTGGCGTTTCCGCCCTTGAGAAAGCAAATTAAAGTTCGGCAGTCAAAGCGTGCACCAGTAGTTCCGGTTTTAGAAAAAACAGCCAAGCCAAATTTGACTGCTGAACAAGATAAATGCGTCACTGATATTTTAAATTCAAAAGGTTTTAAAACCCATTTAGTTCACGGCGTAACGGGATCCGGGAAAACTGAAATTTACTTAAGGCTGTTTGAAGACTGCATCAATAAGAATAAAAAAGGGCTGTTTTTACTGCCTGAAATTTCATTAACTCCACAGTTGGTGAATCGTTTTGTTGAACGCTTCGGTGATCAAGTGGCAGTCCTTCATTCACAATTAACCGATCGCGAACGCACAAACCAGTGGTTAGAAATTATTGAAGGCAATAAAATAATTCTCATCGGCGCAAGATCTGCTTTGTTTTGCCCTGTTGATCAATTGGCTTTAATCGTTGTCGATGAGGAACACGAAACTAGTTTCAAACAAGACGAAAAATTAAAATACAACGGCCGTGATTGTGCGATCATGTTAGCTAAATTGAATAACTGTTCTGTGGTATTAGGCTCAGCAACGCCCAGTTTAGAATCATGGAAAAATGCAATAGAAAATAAATACAGTTTACACACATTAAAAGAACGCGTTGAAAATCGTCCGCTACCCGATATAACAATAGTTGATATGCGTTTAGAAAAAGAAAACCCAGATCGCAAGTCAGCGACACCGTTTTGGTTATCAACAGCTCTGCTTAAAAAAATGAAAATATCGATTGCGAACAACGAACAAGTAGCACTGCTTTTAAATCGTAGGGGCATGGCCCAGGTTGTCTTCTGCCCTAGTTGTGGTTACACAGCTGACTGTCCAAATTGTGATATCAGTTTAACTTTGCATGGAAGACATCATTTAGTTTGTCATTACTGTGATTATCATCAGAATCATCAACCAAAATGTCCTGACTGCAACGAAGGCGAATTAACACCGCTGGGGTTAGGCACGGAAAAAGTCGAAGAAGATTTAAAAATTTTATTTCCTGATAAAAATATTGCGCGCGCCGATCGCGATGAAATCACCCAAAGATCTGATATGGAAAAATTAATTGCAGATATGGAAAGCGGCGAAATTGATATTTTAATTGGAACCCAAATGATTGCGAAAGGGCTTGATTTTCCGAAGCTAAAATTAGTTGGCTTATTATTAGCTGATGTAGGTTTTAATTTACCCGATTTTAGATCCTCTGAAAAAAGTTTCCAGTTAATGACCCAAATGAGCGGCAGGGCCGGCAGACACGTTGTAAAAGATGAAAGCCCAGGCCACGTCATTATCCAGGCGTACAATGTTGAACACGAATCACTGCAGTTTGCGGTCAAGCATGACTACATTGGTTTTGCGAAACAAGAATTGATTAATCGTAATCCTTTGAAATACCCACCGTTTCAAAAAATAGTTTCTTTTCGAATTCAGGCGATGGATCAAGAAAAGGCACTGAACACCAGCAAAATGATTTTACAGCGGTGCCAGGCCTTGAAAGAAAAATTTCCACAGTTTTATTCACAAATTGAAATCTTGGGGCCAGCTTCATCGCCACTGGCCAGAATTAAAAATCAATTTCGCTATCACTTACTGCTAAAAAGTGACAAATCCCAAGAGCTTAATCAGTTCGCACGTCAAATATTATCTGATGAAAAGTGGGTTCCCGCACAGGTCAAGGTTTTGGTCGATGTAGATCCAATGAGCTTACTTTAGCAATGATCAAATGCGTTAGCTAATTTCATTCTTTTTTTAGTTGCCACAACCTAAAACTTTTTTGATCGTATATGTATGCACATCTACGATTACATCATCATTGGAAGCGGCTTAACCGGCCAAACAATCGCAACCCGATTATCACAAGATACAAAAAATGTTTTATTAATCGAAGCAGAAAATATCACAGGTGGATCACACAGGCCTACACAGCTAGCTAATCAAACTTTAGAAAATGGTTTACGCTATTTACCGGCAACAGAATTATCTATCAAAGCAATACAAGAAATTGAAAATTTAATTGGCTTAAAGTTAATCAATGAACAGACTGAAAATCTACCAGAAACCTATGATGCTTCTGGATTTAAATCTTTTGTAGGTTTTGGTGATAAATCGCCAGAATTTTATGATCAGTTTTCTTATTTTTTAAGCCCTTCTGAATTAAAATTAAATTTGCCATTTTATCAAATTGTAAATTTGCTGAAAGAAAAATACCAAGGCGAAACTTTATTAAAATCACACGTGACCCAAATTACTTTTCAAGAAAATACAAATGCTAAAGCTGATGCGCAGGTCAGCCATGTTGTAGTAAATGGCTCAAAATCTTTTTATGCTCAAAATTTTATTTTTGCTGGCAACGTTCGTGATTTAGCGGCTTTAGTCTCTGATGATGTTTTAAATCCCCGTGCTAAAGTTAAACTTAAAAAAGATCATTACTGGATGACAGTGGGTCTTGATCTTTATCACGAAGATACAACGCTCGATAAAAATAATCTATTTGTACTTAATGGTACAACTGATGATGGCTTAGGGCCTTGCATTGGTCGCTACCAGACTGCAGTTATGGCTAACGTGTCGTCAGTTCAAAAAAATCAACAGACGTCACAGTGGTTAGGCTTTGTTGATCTAAACACCAGTGAAGAAACTGAAAACATCGGTGAAGTTTTAAAGAAAATGAAACGTCAGATTAAACGTGCTTTCCCTGAAATGAGTGAAAACATTAAGGCCGAAAGAATTTCAATGAGTTCCCCGATCACTGCTGGCGAATTAAAATTAAATTCAAACGGGACCTTACATAAGACTCAGAATTTGTGGATTGCTTCGGCGCAAGTGAGCCCTTACGCAAACCTTATGGGGTCTTTCATGCAATCACAGTTAACATTAGCTGCGCTGGGCTTTGGTGATTTTAAGTTGGCCCAGCATGATTTTGCAAATGAAGTAACCACGGAAGAAACTGAACTACATCCTGAAATGTAGTTTATTCTTTTGGGAATAGCCTCTCTAAAATAAGTTCTGTGTAGTCACCTTCATAGCGAATAGACTTTTCGTTTAGCAGTTTCGTCAAAAATTTTTCTAATTCAAAATGTCCAGAGAATCCAGTTCCAATCCAAAAGTTTGTTAGTCTTTTCTTAGATAAAGCAATTTTATGACCTCCTGCTAAGACCGCGTAAAGATGCTTATCTTGCTCTACTTTTGATTCTATAATTTTAAAGCTTAAACTTGATTTTTCATTTCTCAGCTTATTTGATCTGTTTAATTTAACAACCAACTCAAAATACTCATTTTGTATAATCTGTAATTCCATGATTAGTTTGTTTGCAAAAAAGTCTTCGACTTTTTGTACTAATATAAACGTTTTGCAGTTAAGATAGATTCGATTTTCGGATTTTAATGGACCTAAGCCCAGTCTAAACATAACCCAATAAAACCGACTAGTTTAAATATATGGATTACAAGCAATCTTTAAAAAACATAGAAAACGCTATGAATTTTGTATCACTATTTGATCAAGATTTTGATATTATTTTTGATTTCAAAGATGAAAGTAATTTCACAATATTTACAAAAAATGATGTGTGTGAAAAGTTCATGTCTGAAAAATACAATGCGAAAATTCCCTATGCCTCTATTCATTTTGATATAAAGTCTAAACACCCTGTTTTTTATTATTATGACTGCAATTGTACTTATGAGTTCGATTTATATACGAACACGCTAGTTTTTTTCGATTCGAACGAGGACTTTAAAAAAAGTGACTCTCTGACAATTCAAAGACAATTCGCTAAACTTCTACAAATTCTACAAAAATAAATTACTCGCTATTCTGACTAGAAACAGCTTCATTAAGCTCAATAACTAATATATTTGATTTAGATCAGTTTTTAGATCTATTTTTTGGTCCATTTTCCAGAGGTAATGCTTGCCTCTGAAAATACCCTATGATAACTCTGGTCCCCACTATAACACACAAGTCAGTAAACACTGGTCCGTTGCTTAAATTGGTTGCAACGGAAACACTTAGGAATTAGCTGTCTGTCGCAATGACAAACACCCTTTTGACCTAGGCTCTGCAGACTTGGAGGCTTAACCAGAAAAAAAGGAAATCAAATGGCACAAGTTAACATGAAAGAAATGTTAGACGCTGGCGTACATTTTGGACATCAAACATCACGCTGGAACCCAAAAATGAAGCCGTATGTTTTTACTGCTCGCGGTGGTATTCACATTATCGATCTACAAAAAACTGTAGTTCGTGCAAATCAAGCTGCTGAATTTGTCAAAAGTATTGCTGCTGAAGGCGGAACGATGATTCTTGTTGGAACTAAAAAGCAAGCTATCGAACCCGTACAAGAAGCTGCAAAAAAATGCGGACAGTTTTTCGTAACAAAACGTTGGTTAGGCGGAATGTTAACAAACTTCCAAACTATCAAAGCCTCTATCGATCGTTTACGTAAAATTGATAAAATGAAAGAATCAGGCGATTTCAACTTATTAACTAAAAAAGAACGCGCTGGTCTTGAAAATGAATACACAAGATTAACTGAATACCTTGAAGGTATCCGTGAAATGAAGTCTCTTCCTGCTGTTATGTTTGTTGTGGATCTTCCAAAAGAACACATCGCGGTTGCTGAAGCTAAAAAATTAGGAATCAAAGTTGTAGCTATCGCTGATACAAATTCTGATCCTGAAATCGTTGATTACCCAATTCCAGGAAATGACGATGCTATTCGTTCAATTAAATTATTTTCTAACTTAATCGCTGACGCTTTCATGGAAGGTGCTGAACTTTGGGAACAAAAAATTCGCACTCAAACTGATAAAGCCTCGGATAACAAAGCTGAACCGGCTTTTGAAACACCAGTTAAAAAAGGTGCTCGTCCTCCAGTTAAAGGCAAAGAAGAACCTAAAAAAGCTGCTGGTCCTACAGTTGTTAAATCAAGCAAATCACGCAAGCTAGTTGCTGCGGGAACAGCTGATTTAATCGAAATCGAAGCCGAACTTAACGAAGAAAAGAAAGACGATTCCGCAGAGTAATGCCTGCTGTTGAATTTGAAAGGAGATTTATCATGTCTATTTCTGCAAGTATGGTTAAAGAACTGCGCGAAAAAACAAGCGCAGGAATGATGGATTGTAAAAAAGCTCTTGAAGAATCAAAAGGCGATTTCGAAGCCGCTGTTGAATGGTTAAGAGTCAAAGGTCTTTCTGCTGCTGCGAAAAAATCTGATCGTATCGCGGCTGAAGGTGCTGTTACTGCAATCACTGTTGGTCAAACAGCAGCTGTTGTTGAAATCAATTCTGAAACTGATTTCGTAGCACGCAATGATGGATTTAAAAATTTCGTGTCTGATATCGCTTCACATGTTGTTGCATCGACATCAACTGAAAATATTTTAGACCAAGCTTACACAAAAAATACATCTAAAAAAGTCGGCGATCTTTTAAAAGAAACTATTGCTACTTTGGGTGAAAACATCGTTGTTCGTCGTACTGAAAAATACACAACAAATGATACGGGTCTTGTTCACACTTACATCCATGGTGAAGGTAAAATCGGCGTCATGATTGAAGTCACTGGTTCAACTTCTGCTGCTGCTAAATCATCAGAAGCAAAAACTTTTGCTTCTGATGTGTGTTTACATATCGCTGCAATGAATCCAATGGCTTTATCTTCTGATTCAATGTCGCCGGAAACTGTGGCTAAAGAAAAAGATATCCTTAAACAGAAAAATTTGGAATCTGGTAAAAAACCTGAAATGATTGATAAAATCGTCGAAGGCCAAATCAGAAAATTCTTAGCCGAAAACTGTCTTGTTGATCAGCCGTTTGTTAAAAACCCTGATTTAAGCATTTCAGGCTACGCAAAAGAATGTTCAAAAAAAGCTGGTGGTGATTTAACTATTAAACGATTTGTTCGTTTCGAGTTAGGTGCTGGTATCGAGAAAAAAGTTGTCGATTTTGCAGCCGAAGTTGCAGCTCAGACTAAAGCTCACTAGTTATTCAATACTTAACATTTTGACCTAAAATGTCTTAAAAGGCTCTGAAATCAGAGCCTTTTTTGTTTGTGATGTTTGATCATTGCCCTATTCCCTGATAATATCTGCAAGTTGACAAGTGCTCGCCATATCATGGCAACTTAAAATATGACTTACGGGGGCTTCTTTGAAAAAACCTATCTATAAAAGAATATTACTAAAACTTAGCGGAGAAGCTTTAGCTGGCAATCAAGGTCAAGGTATCAATACAGCCGTAATCAAACAAATCGCTGAAGATGTAAAATTAGCACATGCCACAGGCGTTGAAATTGGTTTAGTTATTGGAGGCGGAAATATTTTTCGCGGGGTCGCAGCTTCTGCTGAAGGTATGGACCGTGCAAGTTCTGATTACATGGGAATGTTAGCAACGTGTATAAATGCGTTAGCTCTGCAAGACGCGTTAGAAAAAGCTGGTGTTCCAACACGTGTGCAATCAGCAATTGAAATGGCTGAAATAGCTGAACCGTATATTCGTCGTCGTGCTATCAGACATCTTGAAAAAGGACGCATTGTTATTTTCGGTGCTGGTACAGGAAACCCTTATTTTACAACAGATACTGCAGCCTCTTTACGCGCAATGGAAATTAACGCCGAAGTTTTAATGAAAGCCACCAAAGTTGATGGCATTTATGATAAAGATCCAACAAAACACTCTGATGCAAAAAAATATGATGAGATCAGTTATATTGATGTTTTGAAACAAGGCCTACAAGTCATGGATTCAACTGCAATCAGTCTTTGCATGGATAATAAACTACCTATTTTGACTTTCGATTTAGCCAAAGTAGGTAATATTCTTAAAGCTGTAACTGGTGAAAAAATTGGTACAGTTGTTAGATGATTTTATAAATATTTTTTACGGAGAAAATTATGATTGAAAATACAAAAACTTCTGCAAAAACTAAAATGGATAAAACTATTGCCTCTTTAGTTGAAGATCTTAAAAAAGTACGCACAGGTAAAGCCCAGGTTTCTATGTTAGATGCGATTCGCATTAACTACTACGGACAACTTGCTCCACTGAATCAAGTCGCTTCAGTTTCAACACCAGACGCAAAAACATTTTTAATTGCACCTTGGGAGGCCTCTGTCCTCAAAGAAATTGAAATGAGCCTTGTTAAATCTGATATTGGTATGGCGCCAATTAATGACGGTAAAGTCATTCGTTTGAAGGTTCCAGACTTAACCGAAGAGCGAAGAAAAGATTTAGCTAAACAAGTTAAAAAAATATGTGAAGAAGGGCGAGTAGCTATTCGTCTATCAAGACGTGATGCCAACGAAGAAGTGAAAAAGGCTTTAAAAGACAAAGTCGTCAGTGAAGATGAAGCTAAAAAAGGTGAAACAGACATTCAAAAAATTACCGATGATTATATTAAGAAAATAGATCAGTTGGCTGATGAAAAAGAAAAATCAATTTTAACTATCTGATTTAATGTCACATATAAAACACGTAGCAATCATAATGGATGGAAATGGTCGATGGGCGCAAATGCGCAATCGACCCCGTGCTTATGGCCATATTAAAGGCGTTCGAGTTGCTAAAAAAATAATTACACACTGTTCAAAAATTGGATTAAAAAATTTAACACTTTATGCCTTTAGTAGTGAAAACTGGTTCAGGCCTGAAGAAGAAATTTCCATTTTAATGACGCTGCTTGAGCGTTATTTAGTTAAAGAAACTGATAATCTGGTCAAAGAAAACATACAGTTTCACACAATCGGTGATTTAACCAAGTTGCCAGTCGACATTCAGAACCAGATTAATTTGGCCAAGAAAAAAACGACTCACTGTACAGGACTAAAAGTCACATTTGCTTTAAGTTATGGATCTCGACAAGAAATTGTTTCAGCTATGCAAAGTATAGCTACCGATATTTCAACAGGTCG
The DNA here is from genome assembly GCA_031421235.1 of Bdellovibrio sp. Lineage (GTDB taxonomy): Bacteria > Bdellovibrionota > Bdellovibrionia > Bdellovibrionales > Bdellovibrionaceae > Pseudobdellovibrio. Next base: position 4,769 of record JANOOI010000219.1, on the reverse strand, counting down.
TTTACAGAAAAACGATATCACGGAAGAATTGATTTCATCACGCATGATGACCACGCACACGCCTGATCCTGATTTGATTATTCGAACGAGTGGCGAATCTAGATTGTCTAATTTTTTAATGTGGCAAAGTGCCTATTCTGAACTTTATTTTACAAATATTTTATGGCCTGATTTTAAGGAGAATGACTTTAATAAGGCTTTAAGTGATTTTAAAAATCGTGATCGCCGTTTTGGACGAATTACAACAACCTTAAATCAACTTTTTAAAAAATCGAATCTAAAAAATGAAGAACTTAACTCATAGAACATTATCCGCAGCCATAGCTATTTTAATTTTTGTAACTATCATGTATTTTTTCGCTGAAAGTGGTGTTTACGCTATGGTGCTATTCGCCGTCACTAGAGGTTCTTACGAAATGAGTCGTATGTTTTTTAAAAAAACATACCCGGCATTTGTACCTTGGTTTTTAATGTTTGTATGTGTTTCAACATTTATTCTATGCACAACTGACAATTTTCGGGGATTAACTCCGTTAGTAATTCTTTTCGCATTTGTAGCCATCATTTTTTCAGCTATTTTTCTGCACAAACAATTTGAACAAATTGAATCTGTTTTAAACTATATTACCTTTTCTAATTTAAGTTTAATTTACACTGCAGTTATACCCTTATCAGCCGCATGGATGCTTTATCAGCCACACGGCTTGAAATGGTTTATTTGTTTACTGGTCGTCGTTTTCGCTGGCGACATTGGTGCTTATATTTTTGGTAAACTATTTGGTAAAACTAAAATTGCACCCTTGCTTTCGCCAAATAAAAGTCTTCAAGGCGCTTTAGGTGGATTGCTATTTTCCACATTGGCAGCTTGTCTATTTTCACTGGTGTTAGATCATGTCCCATTGCCTATACTAGCATTATGTGGGTTCTTTGGTGGTTTGTTCGGTCAAGTTGGTGATTTTTTTGAATCTTTAATTAAGCGCGTTGCAGGGGTTAAAGATTCTGGCTCTATTATGCCGGGCCACGGCGGAGTTCTGGATCGTTTGGATGGCGTACTTTTAGCCGCACCACTTTTTTATACAGCAGCTTATTATCTTGGTCTTTAGTCTATTGTGCCAAATTTTATGAAACTAAATTTGGCTAAGTCTTACTTATTTTAAAAACTAATGTTAATCTAGGACAATAAAATATCACGAGGTTAAAATGTCGTTTTTAAATCCTATTATTGAATCTATTATTCCTTTTACACTTCTTTTGGGTATTCTGGTTTTTGTTCATGAGATGGGGCATTTTTTAGTTGCCCGTGCCTGTGGTGTTCGTGTTGAAGTTTTTTCATTAGGCTTTGGTAAAAAAATATTCAGTTTTAAAAAAGGTGATACAGTTTATTGTCTTTCGTTGATCCCTTTAGGCGGTTACGTCAAAATGTTTGGTGAACAACCTGTAGATGCTAAAGTAAATATCTTATCTGAAGAAGATAAAAAAGTTTCCTTCACTCATAAGACAGTTTGGCAAAGAATCGCTATCGTAGCGGCCGGCCCTTTGACAAATTTTTTATTTGCAGTCTTAGTTTTTGGATTTATTTCATATACTGGTGAAGAAACCCGGGCTGCGCGTATCGCGGAAATTACTGAAAACTCAACAGCGGCCCTTGCTGGGTTGAAAGCTCAGGATTTAATTTTAAGTGTTAACGGAAACTCAGTTCGAAGTTTTGAAGAATTTCAAAAACAATTAAATAACTTCCAAAATTCAGACGCCAAATTACTTGTTCAGCAGGGTTCGGCGCCGGCGCGTGAAATTAACGTACCTGTGAAAACAATTTCAAACCCAAATATTTTTTCTTCACAAAAAATGGCTGGTCAAATTGAAGGTCTCCTACCTTACGGTAAAGGCACTTTAGTAGCTGTGAATTTTGATACGATTGCTTATCGGTCTGGTTTTAAAACAGGCGATGAAATTATAAAAATTAATGAGACCGCCTTAAAAAACTGGACAGATTTAAATCTACTTTTAAACGCAGAAAAAGCTATTGTCACAGTTTCAAGAACAGTCGCTGATAGTGAAAAGCCAGTAAATGTGGAAATAATTTTTTCTGCAGCCGTTAACAAATTCAAAACTATTGAAGAGATCGGTTTCGAACACCCAGAACTTTATTTAGAGCAAGTTGTTCCAGGATCGCCTGCTGCCAAAGCTGATCTAAAACAATTTGACAAGATTATTTCTATTAATGGTGTTCCAATGAAGGTTTGGGAGAATGTTTTAAACACAATTAAATCCTACGACGAGAAAGAGGCATTAAATGTAGTTGTTTTAAGAGAGGGAACTGAAATTCTTAAAAAAATTACTCCTGAAATGACTTCACAAATGACAGTGCAAGGAAAAGAAGACAAGCGTTTTACTGTGGGTATTTTAGCAATGGCTAATATTTCTCAACCTGAAATCATTACGATTAAAGAAGAAAATATCTTTGCTGCAACAACAAAAGGATTTAATCGATCTTGGGATATCAGTGTCATGACAGTAATGTCTTTTGTTAGACTTTTTCAAGGTGAAGTTTCACATAAAAATATTGGCGGATTGATTTCAATTGGTAAAGCGGCTAAAGATTCTTACGCCATGGGTGCACAAACCTTCTTAATGACGATGGGTATTTTATCAATCAGTTTATTTATTCTAAATTTACTTCCAGTTCCTGTTTTAGATGGTGGTCATTTAGTTTTTTACGCCATTGAAATAGTAAAAGGATCACCCTTAAGTGTAAAAAAAATGGAAATAGCTCACCAAATTGGTTTCGCCTTATTGATGGGTCTTATGGTGTTGGCGTTATTTAATGACTTCACAAAATTTTTATTTAAATCATGATCACTTTGTCTTGTGAAACAAGCACACTGCTTGGCAGTGTGGCTATTCATAAAAACGATCAATTGTTAGCTGAAAGAAATTTAATGCGTCAGGGTTCACATTCTGATTCATTAAACTTAATGATTGAAGACTGTCTAGCTGAATCAAAACTGACACTTCACCAAGTCGATGTTTTTTCATGCGGGATAGGTCCGGGAAGTTTTACTGGAATTCGCATAAGTATAAATACGATCAAAACATTCGCTTACGTCTATAATAAACCCTGCAGTGTTGTTGATAGTTTAGAAAATTTGGCTGCATTGAACATGCAGCTTAACTCGCAACACAATTCACAAAAAACGGAACATCTTGTATGTGCAATCAACGCCTATAAAAATATGCTTTATATAGCGGAATATAGATTAGACAAAAATAAACAACTTGAAATTATTCAACCCCCGCAAGTTATTCGTATTCAAAACCTAAGTTCGTTTATTAAAAATCCTGTTATTTTTATTGGTGATGGTTACGAGTCCTATAAAAATTATATTGATCAAAATTTTTCGCACCTTATTTTACGTCCCGATTGGATTTCTGATTTTCCCAAGGCCTCTGTAACTGGTGAAATCAGTTTTAATCGTCAGAAGTTCTTACCTTGGTCAGAACTTCTACCAACATATTTACGCGCCTCTGAAGCAGAGGAAAATCTAAACGGCATTAAGTACCAACCTCTTTAAATCTTAAGTGCCAGCCACCTTTAGACTTTATGCGTTATTATTATGTATATTATGATTGATAGAGGCATTCATGGGGCTTTATCATCAATTTCAGATGAGTACAGAAATCAAAAACAACTATTACGAAATCCTCGAAGTATCTCAAACTGCAAGTCAGCATGAAATCACTGTGGCTTATGAAAAAGCCCGACGTACTTATTCTGCTGAAAACTCAGCACTTCATACAGTGTTTACAACTGAAGAAGCACAGTCTTTACGTGAACTTATCGACGAAGCGTACAATGTATTAAGCCATCACACTTATCGTGATTTGTATGAAAAAAGAGTCCAATCAAAGTCTTATTCAGAATCGGACTTATCACTTGAGGCCATCAAAAAAGCCAGCCAGGATCTATTCAATCATAATAGCTTAACAGAACGTAAGGATGACACCACGTCGCTAGAAGCAAAGCCAAATTATGATGCTGATCCATCAATAGAAAATGAAATTAAAAATTGTTCTCAGTGGACTGGCGATACTTTAAGAAAAGTTCGCGAATACAAAAAATATTCTTTAGATCTTCTACACGAAAAAACAAAAGTAAATCCATGGTATTTAACGGCTCTTGAAAATATGGAGCCTAAAAGTTTGCCAGCGCTTGTTTATGTGCGCGGTTATATTGTTCAAATGGCAAAAACCTTAGGTTTAAATGAAAAAGAAGTTGCTGAATCTTACATGAAGATCTACAAACAAAAACTTGAAAAATCCGAAAAATAAATTTTTTAAATTCATCGCAAATCCAACTGATATCGGCCAACGTTTAGATAAGTGGCTGGCCGACCAATCAGAACTTAAAGAACACATCCCGACTCGTAGTTTCACGAAAAGTCTTTTTGAAAAAAACCTAGTAAAAAATAATAATAAAGTTTCAAGATCATCTACAGTTTTAAAACTTAATGATGTTATCGAAGTTGAAATTCCAATCACAGAATCGATCGGCTTGGTTCCTTATGATTTTAAATTAGATATTATTTTTGAAGACAACGATTTAATTGTTGTTAATAAACCCAGCGGGCTTGTTGTTCATCCAGCCGTAGGCCACGAACAAGACACTTTAGTCAATGCGCTGATTAATCATACGAATCAGTTATCTATGAAAAATGAGCTACGACCTGGCATAGTTCATCGTATTGATAAGGAAACCAGTGGTTTACTTG
>JANOOI010000218.1:0-2744 GCA_031421235.1 Bdellovibrio sp. | reverse complement strand
TTGTCAGGCTTTGCCAGAAAAAAGTTTTATTAAAATATATGATCACTGCCATGGTTCCTTCTATGATTTGATTGTCGAGGACAACGGCCCGGGGTTGCCGGATGTGATAAAAAGTAATTTATTTCAGCCATTCACGACAACTAAGGATATCGGCGTCGGTACTGGTTTAGGTTTGTATATTTCGCAACAGTTGGCTTTACGCATGAGTTCGCAGTTAATTTACGATAATCAATTTAAACAAGGAACCCGATTTATTTTGAGGTTTAATATATGAACATATTAATTTGTGACGATGAAGATCTTATCCGTAGGTCATTGGCAAGAGCCTTTAAATCAATTCCTCATGTTGTTTTCGAAGCTGAAAACGGCGTAAAAGCGCTTGAAACTTTAAAAACTGAAAAAATTGATTTGTTGATTCTTGATTTATTGATGCCAGAAAAAAATGGGTTTGATGTGCTGGATGAAATGAATTCAAAAATTCCTGTTGTTATCATTTCTGCTTTCTCAGGTCAGCAGCAAGGTCAGTTTGAAACAGAAAAGTACCCACAAGTGATAGCTTATATTAAAAAGCCTTTTGAAGAAATCTTTAAACTAACCAGCGAGATCAGTCAAATTTATGAGAATCATATCAGGAAAATATAAAGGCCGACATTTAGTTTCATTTAAAGCTGATCACATCAGACCGACGATGGATCGTGTTAAAGAAACTTTATTTAACAAGTGGATGGGTCATATTGAAGAGGCCCGTGTTCTAGATCTGTTTGCTGGAACAGGAAATCTAGGTCTTGAGGCCCTTTCTCGTGGGGCAAAACATGTGACTTTTGTAGAAAAGAATATTAAATCAGTGCAGATTATTAAAGACAATATTCAAACCTTAAAAATTTCACCGCAGGAATATACGATCATCACCAAAGATGTTTTTAATTTCATGAAGTCAGCGCCAAGTCAGCCCTTTGACCTCATACTTATCGATCCGCCATTCACTGAAAAATTAGCAGACCGAGTCATGTTAGAGCTTTCGCTCCAATCATTATTTCATTCAGAAACTTTAATTGCTATTGAAGCGATTAAGCAGGAAAAAATAGAAATGAATTACGGTGCTTTGACTTGTTATGACAAACAAGATTACGGAGACAAAAGTCTTTCTTTATTTAAGAAATTATCGCAAGATGAGGTATGACTAAAATAGCCGTTTACCCTGGAAGCTTTGATCCAATCACTGTAGGGCACGTTGATATCATTCAGCGCATCGCTAAAATTTTTGATCATGTTATTATTTTAGTTTCGCAGTCATCTGATAAAAAATATTTATTTAACGTTGAAGAAAGAATTCAGTTTTTAAAAGATGAATTTAAAAATTTTTCAAATATTGAAGTTGATGCATTTCAAGGCCTGACTGTGGATTACATGAAGACAAAAAACGCACAGGTTATTGTTCGTGGAATGCGAGCCGTCGCAGATTTCGAATACGAAGGCACTTTAGCCAGCATGAATAAAACATTAGCGCCCGAAATTGAAACATTTATGATTTTTTCTAGGCCAGAATTTTATTTTATTTCGTCGCGCGGTGTAAAAGAAGTCGCTGCTAACGGTGGGCGTTTAACAGGTTTGGTTCCAGACCGGGTTATTGATCATTTAATTAAAAAAATAAACTTGAAAAAATAAAACCTAAAAATAGGACGAAACATGTTGTCACAAAGAGCTCTCACTTTAAAATCTTCGCCAACTTTAGCTTTAGTTGCTAAAGCTAAAGAATTACAAGCTAAAGGCCATGATGTGATTTCTCTGACAGTGGGTGAACCCGATTGGCCAACATATCCTGTTGCTGCAGAAGCAGGTATTATGGCGATTAAAACTGGGTTTACCAAGTACACAGCAGCATGTGGAACGATTGAACTACGTAAAGCCATCGCTTTAAGAACAAAAGCAGATCTGGGTTTAGATTATAACCCTGTCAATGAAGTCACTGTAACCGGTGGTGCAAAATTTGCGATATTCGCGGCGTTGCAAGTTCTTTGTAATCCAGGTGATGAAGTTATCATTCATTCTCCGTATTGGGTCAGTTACCCAGCTATGGCAGAACTAGCCGGAGCTGTGCCACACATTGTGACATGCACAGAAAAAGAAAATTTTAAAATCAGCGCGCAGCAGCTTGAAAAAGCGATTAACCCTAAAACAAAAATATTTTTATTTTGTTCGCCGTCAAACCCAACAGGTTTTGCCTATTCTAAATCAGAATTAAAAGCTTTAGCTCAAGTTTTAATTAAAAACCCACATGTGATGATTATGTCAGATGATATGTATAACCGATTGATGTTAGATGGAACAGCTATAGCACCCCATTTATTAGATGTAGCCCCAGAACTGAAAAACAGAACTGTTGTTATCAATGGCGGTTCTAAGGCTTATGCGATGACAGGCTGGAGAATTGGCTGGGCAATGGGCCCAAGCCAAATCATCAAAGCCATTTCAGATTACGCGTCACAGGCAACTGGCGCACCATCATCAATTGCGCAAGCCGCTGCGGAGCAAGCTTTATTGCATTCAGAACCTGACATTGAAAAAACAAATGTTTTGCTCAAGCAAAGATTAGTTGTTGCCAATGAAACACTTTCTAAAATTAAGCAGTTTAAAATCTATAAACCTGATGGTGCTTTTTATTTGTGGATTAATATAGAAAAAGCATTAGGTAAAAAATATAAAGATACAGTTGTTGATACGTCACAAAAGTTTGGTCAAATTTA
>JANOOI010000217.1:0-7896 GCA_031421235.1 Bdellovibrio sp. | reverse complement strand
TAGATTAGAAAAGCCGACGGCAGTAAATCACTAATAAGTGCGGATAAAAATAAACACTAACTACACTCGGCTAAATGACAAAGGGCTAGCCTAAACTAACCCCTTGTTTTATTTGGTGCGCCCAAAGAGATTCGAACTCCTTACCCCTTGGTTCGTAGATAAGTACAAACTTGTTTCAACCTAGTTCTTAAAGTTTCATCTATCAATCTATTACCTTAATTATAAACACATTTTTGCTATTAATTGCATAAAACTGTTTCAACAGTTATCATGAGGTTACATAGAAGCTCACAAAATTGTTGGGCACTTTGTTGGGCATTAATAAAGATAATTTCATTTGTCTACTTCAAAAATAACAGTCAAACAATTGCAAGCACTTGCTATTTCGGATATTGGTAAACGTATTCCTGATGGCAATAGTTTGTATGGAATTGTAAAAGCTTCGGGAACTGGAGTTACCGTCTTATTTCGGTGGCGATTTCGATTAAACGGAAAATTAAAGGACTACACATGTGGAACATTTCCTAAATTATCATTAGCTGATATTCGTAGAAATCGAGATTCTGCTAAATTTTTGGTTGAAGATGGTAAAGACCCAATAGAAGATAAAAAATTAAAACGACTTAATGGAAAGCTTGAACAAGCGGAAGCTTCTAGCAAATTAAAATTAAGAGCAGAATTACTTGAAACTCAAAATGCTCGTATTACAGTATTTGAATTATTTGAGGATTGGGAAAAAAAAGAGCTTCATACCAGAAAAGACTCTGGAGCGGAGGTGAGGCGAAGCTTTGTCAAGGATGTTTTTCCCCGTATTGGAAATGTTCCGGTCGAGGAAATTAAGCGTTCAATGATAGTTAGAATTCTTGATGATGTTGTTGAGCGTAATGCGCCAGTTATAGCTCGGAATATGTTAGGTGACTTAAGGCAAATGTTTGGGTTTGCCATTCTAAGAGAAATTCTTGAACACGACCCAACTAATCTACTTAAGCGTGATGATTTTGGGAAAAAACGTGAAAGAGAAAGAGTTTTATCTGATGAAGAAATTAAACAACTACCATTAAAACTTGAGGTGGCACGCTTGGCAAAGTCAAGCATTGCAACTGTATGGATTATTTTATCTACTTGCTGTCGCGTGGGTGAGATAAGTCAATCTAAATGGAAGGATATAGATTTAAATAAATTAATATGGCGAATCCCTCCAGAAAATTCCAAAAATGGTAAAGAGCATATTGTGTATTTATCGACTTTTTCAATTATGCATTTTAAGATTTTAAAAGAATTATCGGGTGACAGTTCTTGGGTATTACCTGCAAGGTGGTTAGATGAAACTCACGTTTGTTTGAAATCTCTTGCAAAACAAATTGGTGACCGGCAACGCGGAGATAATCTACCTATGAAATGTAGAAGCTTGCATACCAATGCTTTGGAGTTGCCAGGAGGTAGGTGGACACCGCACGATTTAAGGAGAACAGGAGCAACTTTAATGGGGTCTTTAGGGATACGTCCTGATGTGATTGAAAAGTGCCTTAATCATGTAGAGCAAAATAAATTGATAAGAATTTATCAAAGGCAAAAGTTAGAAAAAGAACAATCGGAGGCATGGCATTTGTTAGGTTCATATCTTACACAACTCTTAAATTAAAAAACTCCCTGATACTAAGCTGATAATTTATGTATACGAATCCTTTATATGGAATTCAACACCCAGATAATTTCTGTAAATGGATTAGTAAATTTTCTAATAAGACTGCTTATGTTTGTACAAAAAGTGATTGTGTAAAGTATGCAATCAATAAAACTTTGGCAGAATTAACTTCTATAAAAATCAAAACTAAAGATGTAAATATTCTTGAGTTGAATATCTTAAGAGCATGTTATTTAGCTTCTGAAGCAGAAATGCCTGAAAAAGATTGGCGCGCTCAAAATCGAAATGAACTGAAATCTTTCATGGATTCTTTGCCAATAGCATTACAAAACATTTATTTGTTGTTGAATTTTATATCATCAAATAAAAGTTTTAGTGCTAAAGCATTCGCTGTTACCGGTAGTGATAATTCAAAAAAAACAAATACTGAATCCCCATCGGATTACAAAAAACTAAAAGATTTAGAACATTTATTAGTGGATTATGAATCTGGTTTAATGGACTTTAGTAGTGACCATGACCATGTAGCGTTGATTAGTAGTTCCGATTTTATTTATGGTCCATTTGAATTTAATTATGATTTGAATAGTGAATGGAAAAGCAAAGGTACAAAATCTTCAGATATGGGAAAAAATATCATTGAGGCAGGATTAATGTTTCATCTGGCTTATCTATTCCGATATTTCACCATGGATTCTCCCCCAGTAATACCTGGTCAAGTTTTTTTTGATAAAGATGAAATATTGTTAATTGATTCTGTAAAGATGTTAAAGGACGGCAAACCTCATTTTCATTTGATTGCAAACTTTACCAATGCAGTTTTTGCTACTAAATACTCTTCTCGCGATATTAAAGATAAGCTCGATTCGCTTTTGAAAACCCACTCTAAATCAGCACCGGACTTAAAAATAATTCCTCCAGTATTTATTGGCTGGTGTTAGTCAAAATTTCTTAAAGCTTTAGGGGGTAACTACTCCCTATAAACTTCTATTCTCTTACCCCCTTAACTTCAATAAAAATGCACGTGTGGTTAGCGATGCAACATGCTGACCTTTCACTGAAAACATTTATGGAGTAAATATGAAAATCATCAGATGGAAAGATTTGAAAATTAAGGTAGGTCTAAGCCGTTCAACAATTTGGCGGATGATGAAGGCAGGTAATTTCCCATGTCATTATCAATTAGGGCTCAATTCTGTCGGATGGAATGAAGATGAAATTAATCATTATCTTCAATCATTGAAAAAACCGACACTTTAGATTTACTAAATTATTCAAATAAATTATGGAGTATAAAATGTTTAACCAAGAAGATTATTTAATTAAAACTGTGACATACAATAAATTTGGAAATAAAGTTGTAACAGTCATAACTACAAGAAATTTGGGTGAAGAGTTAAGGGTTGAAAAAGAGAGAAGGGACGCTGGCATTAAAAATGAAAATAAAAAAATATTTTGGGCAGATAATCATTTCACCATTTCGCGTATTACTAATACAAGTAGAGGGGCAAAAATAATAACTGAAGGTTTCACTAAAAATGGTTTTCAAGTTGATTTGAACAGTATTACTAACTTAAGTTAAAAGTGCAATTAATTGCAAGGCGCATTGAATTTTTTGGTGCGCCTTTTCCTTTTTTGGAGCCCATATTCATAAATAGGACTACATATTATAAGTCTACAACCAGCATGTAATTATGAGGTGAATGGAGTCACTAAGTTTGAAGGTTCTAATTGATAAGATAAGCTTAATATATACAGTAAAGGATAAAAATCACTTTAATATCATATTAGGGGTTGTTTATAACTTGAAATCGGAATGGGTTGGTAATGGTAAATTTTTTTGGAAAACAAAATATTGCACTAAAGTAAAATTCAAATTAGATAATAAATGTGACTTGTTGATAGTAGTGGGTACATCCAAAGGAAATAATTATGTAAGGTTTGAATTTAATGTAGATAAATTAAGTGAAGCTGGATGGAATGAGTTTTATTCTATATTTGTACTTTTGTTTGAAGACGGTTATAAAACGGCATACGAAAATTTGAGAATTAACTATCTGGAAATAGCGGTTGATTTTAAAGATGTTCAGTTCAATAAAATAAATGCAGTAGATAATAAGATTAAACTCTTCGATGATACTTATAAAACAAAAGGTACCAGTTACTACGGCGCTCCAAAAAGTAAACGTGGATTTATTATTTACAATAAAGCAAAAGAATTAAAAGACAAAAATGGGATTACGCTTGGATATGACTTACTAAGAGTTGAATGTAGATTGTCCCTCCCAAAAATAAAGTTAAGTGATATTGGAGGAATTAAAAATCCATTTCTGCCTTTACGTATTTTCGATGTGACCAAATTACCCTCACATGCATCTGGTCCACTATGGTTAAAATACAAAAAATTGATTGTTGAAAATGAGTGGGATGCTCAGGATGCATATATGTCATTTACTCCAATTGAGCGTCAGGTGCTAGATATAAGAATAGCTTTATGTAGTTATGAATGGTGGAACACTAAAACAGCTTGGAATTTAGCTAAAGAAGTGTTTTCTATACTAACGCCCCCACACTAAAAATTATTAAATTTTAAAGTGCAATTAATTGCACAAAAGCTCATTTTTAGATAACTTGAGTAACTATTAAAAAACCTGATAAATTAGCTTAACAAAGTTATTTCCAACGTAATACAAAGAATAATAAAATCAGATTAATCATTATCCCCTCTATAAATAAAAAAATTAATTGTTTTAAAAAGTTATTAATTAATACTTTTAAAAAGATACAAATCATAAAAAATCGTTATAAATCAATAATCTTATGGTTGATGTAGTTACGCTTATTAATTTTTATATCCAAAAGAATTCATTATTTGGTCTCTGAAAGAACCCCAGCCTTGCTTGTGAGTATCTGTTTTATAGGCTAGATTTAATTTATGAAATAAACCCTACCAAGACTATTGATGCCTGTCAGCTTCGTAACTTCATTTGTATTTTTTAACAAATAAATCTATGAGTTAAATGTATAAAAGAAACCCATTTTAAAGTGTCATGTTTTACAAGTTTTCTGACAATTATTTAACGAATTATAGTAAAAATAATAAGTAAAACAATGACTTAACCCTTGTCTGCCAAGTTCTTAAAAGTCATAATTAACCTAATTAAATCAACAAGTTAGGTTAATAAATTGAAATTACATTCCACTACAAGTCCCAGTATTCCCCTACAAGTCGAAGTTGACAAAAAGAAAGGTAATAGCACTGACAAAAATCCTACTAATACCACTTGTCTTTTAAGCCTATTTAATTCTCCCACGTTAATTGAGCCTATAAATAATTATGAGGCACTTTCATCTTTTATAAAGGAAATTAGGCTTAGAAATACTGAAAATGCGATTACTTGGTTAAGTTACCTTTGGAAGCAGCCAGGATTAAAAAGCAAAATGCAAAGGCGCATACTACTTAGCGCAGGCGAAGACTGTATGTGTTTGGATGTCATGGATAGCGTTTTTGGTTGGTATAACAATCTTAGTACGCGTAAAAGCCTTGAGCTAGCGGCTATTGAAGTTGCGAGAATTTGTAGTACACCAAACTGGTATGCACAACCTGATGGCAGAATGTACATGTATGCATGGGAAAAATCAGAGCGGACTCCGTATATGGGTTTGCCCAAAAGATACAGTGATTTAATACTCTTATTCACCGAAGCAATGTTGGAACGCAATGAATTGGAAGCATTAACAGCTTTTAATCGTCTATATGCTGACAAGACATTCAAGCCTAAAGAATTTGCTGAAACACTTATAGAAATTGCTAAATACAGCGATAGTCAACATGCTCATCGTTTGGTTGAGTTGTATGCAAATAATACTGGGGTTCTGTGGCTTGACGGAAACATATCAGGTCAAGCTGTATTTGCCTTATTAAATGGTGATTTTGGTATTCAAACCTCATCTGCTATTGATGAACATCAAGTAATGGAAATGCTTGCAAACGCTGAAAGGAGAATCAATGAAGGACTAGTAATACCTGCATTCTCAATGGACGGCATTCACACTCGCCGAGGAGGTGACCCACGCTTTGCAGGAACCGTAAAGCACATGGCGGCAAGCTGTAGAGCTTATGAAAACTTTGGAAGATTGTCACCCGATGACAAATGGTTAGCCCAATTTTATGAGCCAGAAAATTCCTAACCTTCAATAATATTCAATTATCGAAGTATAAAATCACATAAAAATGAAAATTATTAATAGACCGATGTCCGACTCTTTTCTATTGAATGTAGAAGAATCTGTGCAATTAATTGCACAAAATAGTGATTACGAACAGTACATTCGTGCGGCAGTATCCGACAATACGAGAACAGCATATCAATCGGATTTAAAGCGTTTTATGGAACATGGTGGGACCATCCCTTCGACTCCTGAAATTATCAGCCAATACCTCGCAAAACATGCAACCAGCCATAAACCAGCGACTCTTTCACGTTGGTTGGTATCGCTTAATAAAGCCCACACCACACAAAGCTTGCTATCACCCACAGGCTCAGATTTAGTAAAAGCTACTTTACGAGGCATTAAGCGAACTGTAGGTTCACAGCAACGCCAAGTACAGCCTGTAATGAAAAATACCCTTTGCGATATGGTTATTGGATTAGACGGTTTTAAAGGATTTCGAGACCGTGCATTATTGTTAATTGGTTTTGCAGGCGCATTTCGTAGAAGTGAGCTGGTTGGTTTGCAATTGTCAGATATAGAGTTTGTGGAGAAAGGTTTAATTATTAACTTAAGAAAATCTAAAACAGACCAAGAATGCTCTGGTCGCAAGATTGCAATTCCATATGCTACAGGTCGAGTATGTCCTGTACTAGCAATTAAAGATTGGATAGAGCTTAGTAGGATAAGCGATGGAGCGATATTTAGACCAATTACACGACATGGCAGAATTGAAAATACAGGTTTATCTACCCAAGCGGTTGCTATTATCGTCAAAGAACGTGTAAAAACAATTGGGCTAGATGTCAGTAAGTTTAGTGGTCACAGTTTAAGAGCAGGTTTAGTTACTAGCGCGGCTCAAGCAGGGGTATCAAGTTCGAAAATTCGACAGCAGACGGGTCATCGCTCGGATGCAATGTTAAATCGCTACATCCGAGATGCCAACATATTTACCGACAATGCGGCGGGAGCCGTTCTATGAATGATTTTTGAATTCGTGATGATTTTACGTTAAGCGGCAAGTAAAGGTGCTCGAAACACCGTTACCTGCCTAACCATCACCAAACTAATAAGGAGTTTCATAATGGCTACTAAAGATTATAGCGGGGAAACACAGAAGCGCATCTTTCATAAATTGTTGGATGTTATTCCAGACTTACTGACAATGGAGGAACACGGCAAATCAAAGGTAGATGGCTTTATGGATTTCAGTGTAGATATTCTGCATCGAACGCCAGAGAGAATAATTATTGCGCTCAGCCATTATTACATTCATCCATCGGGTGACATGATTGCCGACCCAGATATGGAGGTTGCAGTTTACCCCAGATGTGAATATGCGGAGGCACTGACCTACCAAGACAGCTTCGGCTATCAGTCAGTCAAGCTAGATGCTGGGCAGGTTAATGCTAGATTGCAGCATGACTTGAATAAGTTTCTATCGCAGTGGCTGACAAATCTAATTATGCAGGGCCATTGTATTAAAAATGAAAGTCATGCTGACATGTAACTGATGCTTAACTTTACGTTATGATACTGCAATCATAACCTAAGAATAAAACCATGTCAGAAGAACAAAGACGCCAACTCCAGCAACAGCTTTGGAATATCGCCAATACATTACGCGGCAAGATGGGTGCTGATGAATTTAGGGATTACATTCTAGGGTTCATTTTCTATAAATACCTGTCTGAAAAAATCCAGCGTTTTGCTGATGCTGAACTGGCACAAGAAAACCTAAAGTTTGCTGAAATCAATGAAACTACAGCAGAAGGGCAAGCCTACATTGATGCTTTAGAAGATGCGGCGTTGGAAGAGTTAGGTTATTTCTTAAAGCCGTCTGAAATGTTTCATGCAATCGCCATGAAGGGCAGTAATCAGCACGATGCGAATAATGATGATGGTGCAAGCCATAACTTTATTCTGGGCGACCTCACCAAGATACTTAAAAACATTGAACAAAGCACGCTAGGTACTGATAGTGCTGATGACTTCGTGAACCTGTTTGAAGACTTGGATTTAACCTCATCCAAACTTGG
>JANOOI010000216.1:0-2378 GCA_031421235.1 Bdellovibrio sp. | reverse complement strand
GTTTTAGTGGGAACTGCGTCTATTGAAAAGTCAGAAGCAATTTCAAGATTTTTAAAAAATGAAGGTGTTAAGCATGATGTTCTAAATGCCAAACATCACGAACGCGAAGCTGAAATTATTGCTTTAGCTGGACGTAAAGGTGCAATCACTATTGCAACAAATATGGCTGGCCGTGGAACTGACATTATGTTGGGCGGTAATGCAGAAATTTTAGCTAAAAAAGCTGCGGGTGAAGAAGAAACACCAGAATACGTAGACGCTTTAGCCCGATTTAAAAAACAATGTGAAGCTGAAAAACAAGAAGTCATTGCTGCCGGTGGGTTATATATCGTGGGTACTGAACGACATGAATCACGTCGTATTGATAACCAATTGCGCGGTCGTGCGGGTCGCCAAGGTGATCCAGGTGAATCCATGTTTTATCTTTCGTTGGAAGATAATTTAATGCGTATTTTTAATGGTGAACGTATTCAAAAAATTATGACGATGTTAAATATTCCTGAAGAAGAGCCAATCACTCATAAAATGGTGACGAATGCCATCGAAGGCGCACAAAGAAAAGTTGAAGGACATAATTTTGATATTCGTAAACATTTACTTGATTACGATGATGTGATGAACCAGCAAAGAAACGCAATTTACAAACTACGCAGGCAAATTCTTGAAGGAAAAGATCTAGAAAGATCAATTTTAGATATGTTAGGTGACGTGGTGTCTTCTATTTTGGATCGGTTTGTTCCTGCGGGGTCAAAATCAGCTGACTGGAATGCAGACGGTTTGAACAATGCGTTGATGCAGCAGTTTGGTTTTAAAATTGAAGTCAGTTCATTTCAAAAATCAGAAAAAGTTGAAGAAGAGATTACGACAAGAGTAAAAAAAATCTACGAAATGCAAAAAAAATCGATGGGACAATTTTTTGAACAGATTTCAAAAATGATTATGCTGACAGCTATCGACCAAAGATGGAAAGAGCATTTGTACACGATTGATAAGGTCAAAGAAGGCATTAATCTGCGCGCTTACGGCCAAAAAGACCCGTTGATTGAATATAAAAAAGAAGCCTTTAAAGCGTTTGAAGAATTAAACTTAGTTATTAGAACTGAAACGATAGAAAAAATGATGCGCGTTCAGCTAGTCGCTGACGGTATGGAACAAGCTTTAGATAAAATGCGACCTGAACAAGTTGAAATGGACGAACTAGATTATTTAACGCCAGAAATTTCGTCGCCGTTGGAAGGTGGATCGTTGAATCAGGTTTCAGAAGCTCCGCAGAAACGTCGAATCGTTGCAGGTCCAGCCAGACAAGATGACCGTCCAATGAATCGTTCTGACCGCAGAAAATCAAAAAAATAATGGAGTAGTCCCGTATGCAATGTCCAAGCTGTCATAAAGATGTTCCTTTAAGTGAAAAACAGTTTGGAGCTTTGTATACCTGCCAGAAATGCCAAAGCGTTTATTTTGTAAATTTTGACGGCGTTCCTGAATACGGTGAAATTGCGCTTATTGAATTCATGAATGAAAATCAAATCAGCGATAGTCAGACCAGTGAAAATCAAGTAAACGAAACTAATGAACAGCCTTTTCAGCCTTTTGAATCCACGTTTGAAGCAACAACAGAACAGATCCCAGAAGAAATTAAAGAGGAAAATCAAGCGGAAGGCGTTTCAGAAGTAATACCTGACAAAAATCCTTTTGATTTAATCGCCCGTGAAATTGAAACTTTTGGCAATCAAGAAACTGAAATCTCTGGATTAACCTATGATTTAAAAATCACAGGACTTGATAGCAAAGAAGCTATTTTTGTTCTTAAAGAAGCCTTGCTTGATGTGAAATTTGGTTGGAATTCTGAAGAAATTTTTAATCAGATAAACTATGGTAGTCTTGAATTAAAACAAATGACTCCGGTTCAAGCGTTCGTCTTAGCAAAAAGAATTCAATTTATCGATGCTGAAATGGATTGGAGTCAGAATGTACTTGCGTAGCAGGTGTTGCCAAATTCTAGTCATTTTTTTAATTGCTAGTTCTGGTTTTGCACAAAGTGATAAAGAAAAAACTGCAGAAAAAACTCCGGAAGAATTAGCCAGTAAACAAAAATATTCGGGCTCTCAAAACGAAGACTGGTCGCAAGTTCTAAATGATTTAAGCATGGCTAAACAAAAATTAATTAATGAAGAAGTTAAATTGGTTAGCTTACAAAACGCAGTTCAAAATAAAGAAAAAATGACAACAGCTGAAGCTTTAGAAATCAACGCTGTTGAAAAAAATGTTAAAAAATATAAAATAGATTATGACCAAAAAAATAGTGTCTACTTGTCACAGTATCCCGAAAGAGGTTTGCAGCAAAAACGAACTTACGTGCGACCTGCAACTGAAGATGT
>JANOOI010000215.1:0-7749 GCA_031421235.1 Bdellovibrio sp. | reverse complement strand
ACCATCAACTTCTGAATAGCCTCGAAAACAACTTTAAATTGTGAATCGTATTTTTTTTCTAAACTTGAGAGTTTTTTAGATAATTCGCTGTGTGATATCACCATTTCACGCAACCGCATAAACGATCTAACGACTTGAATGTGAGGTTACCCTGAAAATTTAGACCACTTGTAATTAGAGTTTTCCCGCGTCAAACTAGACCAAGGGAGAATTAAAATGAAGAAAAAGTTCACGGAAGAACAGATCATCAAAATTTTGAACAGAAACCGTAACGGTGAATCGGCTAAAACATTAAGCCGCGAGTTCGGAGTTTCTGAAGCGACTATTTACGTTTGGAAAAAGAAGTTTTCAGACATGACGGTTAATGAAGCGAAAAGATTTCGGGAGCTTGAGCAAGAAAATTCGAAACTAAAAAGATTAGTCGCCGACCAGGCTCTTGATATTTTAATGTTAAAGGATGTTAATTCAAAAAAGTGGTAGGGCTCAATTCCCAAAAGAAATCGGCTGAGTATTTAGTTGCAAAATATTCTGCCAGTGTTCGCAAGACTTCAAAAGTGTTGGGCCTAAATCGATCGACGATGACTTACAAGCAGCGTAAATCAAAAGATGAAGTGCTTGAGCAAAGAATGAAAGAACTTTCGACAAAGCATCGAAGGTTTGGTTTACCGAGGCTTCATTTTTTGCTTAAGCGTGAAGGCCTTGTCGTGAGCCACCACCGCAGCGAGCGAATTTATAAGAAGCTAAGACTTCAACTAAAAAATCGAAAGCGAGTAAAGCAGATGGCAGTCATTCGCGTTCCACATAAAAAGGCTACGACAGCAAATGAAATCTGGTCATTCGATTTTGTATTTGATCGATTTGAAAACAATCGAAGTTTAAAATGTTTAACGATCGTTGATGATTGCACAAAGCGATCGCCGGGTTTACTCGTAGATACTTCAATCACAGCAAGATCGATGATTAATTTTTTCGAATCTTTTTCAAAATTGCCAAACAAACTTCGCTGTGACAATGGACCAGAAATGTCTTCGAAAGAATTTATGGACTGGGCATATCGTAATAAAATTGCGATAGAATATATTCAACCTGGGAAACCGGTGCAGAATGCGTTTATTGAATCGTTTAATTCACGCTTCAGAGATGAATGCTTGAATGAAGAATTATTTTTTGACTTGAACGACGCAAAGAAGAAAATAGAAAAGTGGCGCAAGTACTACAACGAAGAACGACCACACTCTTCGATCGGAATGAAAACTCCGAATGCTTTTGAAAAAGAATTAACTAACTCGGAAAAACTCTAGATCCGAATGGCTTAAAAAACAGGGTAACCTCATTTTCCTTAAAGCTATCTAGAGAATATAAACCTGATTTAAGATCATCGGAGACTAAAAGATTCAGCTTTATTAAATCCAGCACGAGGTCTTCAAAGCGAAGAATACTTCCTGGTGGCAAAGTAAGCTCTCCGACGGAAGTCATTGTTTTCTCTTGAGTGGCTAAGTGCGCCTTATTTACATAGGCTAATATTAGAAGTAGCTGGTCAGTTTTATCGGTGGCCATACTTTTTTGCTGCGAACCAAGACTTTGTTCCTTTTTAGAAATATAGGCGGCACTTCGAGTAAATTGGTCAGGGGTGGGTTCTTTAATATTCTTTGATACAGATTTACATAGATCAATCGCTTGTTCTAAAATTTGAATAGAAAATCTTTTAGCTTTTTGATTATTTTTATCAACCCAGTTTTGTAGTTGGTCGATTACGCACTGGTGTACTTTTATTTTTCCAAATGAATATACTGCCGCAAACATAACGGTTGGTTTAAATAGCGTCATAAGTATCACTACATTTGTATCGCAAATGATAATATCAGATGCAGTTTTATTTAGAGATTGTTGGTTGGTCATCCTGACTGTCCTCTGCTCCTATTTCTAATTCCCATGAGCGAATGAGTTCGTCAGTATCACCAGAATCTATATTAAGAAGCTCTGATAATTTTCTAGATGAAATTCGACCGCTTATTGCTGCATCTTTTAATTCAATAAAAGGTTTATAGATATCTTTATCTGAATATATTTTTTCAGAAAAAAATGTAGTTAATTTTGCGTAATCCAAAACGTCAAAATCATGAAAGTACATATCATCAAGTTTCTTTTGAATCTGTGCGCTTGATTGTTGTAACTTCATTAATCGTCTTAATTCATAGCTATTCTTTTTAATAAGTTCATTTTCTTTTAATGCGAGAGCCAGTCCCATTGGACTCCAATCATACTCAGTAAAGAAATGATTGAATCTGCTTACCACCGCATGCCACGAACTGCCTGCGCTTAGGAAAGGCTGGAGTTCATTTTTTTGATCACTAAGAAAAGCCGCTGGATATACTAGCTCTTGTGCGATTTGATTACATAACTTTTCTTCTTCATCTGTGGCTTCTTTGTGATCAAGAATAATATGCGCAAGCTCGTGACAGATATCGAAATTCACTTCGTCTTTTGTTCTTTTGGTATCGACAAAAATAATTTTTCGATCACCTTTTTGGGCAGTGAAAGCTACTTCACGATGTGATGTTTGGTTTGGAAACGTAATACCAATTTTTTCAAATGGTACGAAAAATACATTTATATTATGTTTTTTTAGTTCGCTAAGAACTACGTTCAAAACAACAGGTTCATTTCTTTCAATATCTAAAATGGATCTTATATGATTTGCCACGCTTAACTTATCTGCCTGAGCTTTTATTGGGAAGAAGTTTCCCTTTACAACATAAGATGAGCCATCAATTTTAAAAAATGTATTAGCAAAGTCTTTGCTTTTTTCTTTGATAGCACTTTCAGTTGGAGAAACTCCAATTTTTCTGAAGACTACTGACACAGGGGGGATATTCATCAACTTATCAACCTCAGGCTCGTTAAGCTCAAGGGCGTTGATAATGTCTAGAATGCGATACTCTTCTGGCTCGTGCATTTTGCTAAGCCAGTTTTGCACGCTTACTCTGTTAACTTCGATAGCGTCAGCAAAACTCTGAATAGTTCCAAACTTGCTTGTTATTTTTTCTCTTAAAAAGTCTAAATTCATAGCCATCCTTGATATAACTAGTATATCGGTATGTAAAGTAAAAAGTTTAGTAATACTTTACATTGCAATATAAGGACCATTTAAATAAGCATTTATAGTGTTTATATTACATATGAACTTTACATATGTGTCAAATGTCTCAACTTTGGGCTGGATTGGTTACAGCCTACCGCCAAGCACAGCCTCTGTGTAAAGTTTGATCCTACCGTATGTCATCAAAAGGCGATCTAATTTTTCACCACGCGGTAAATCCATTCGGTCTGTTTCTAAATGGGCGATGTAAGAGTCAGGCTTACCCATTAGTGCGCCAGCTTTCTTCATCGACAGTCCAAGTGCCAGCCGCATTTGTTTCAGCACCAGGGCTTCGGTGGTTAAAATAATCCGTGAGCTACGCTTGTGCTCGGCATTAATAGTTTCGTACCGTTCTTCTAAAATAAGTCCTCCGTTAATTTCGCCACACATTTACTAAGTATGTAGTCGTTTGTTCTCCAGACAAAACGGACGCTAAAATTGTTCTCCTAGCTTTTACGCACAAACATGGTTAGATTATATCGTGTACAGTGGGTTAGTTCTTTTTTCGGGTGGAACAGTACCGTGAATGATTTCAGGTATTTGCACGAGTGCTGCTTTCGAAAATTGGAGAACAATTTCCGGTCCCACCCGAAGAGTTCTCCACCAATTCTGAAAATACAGAATTCCGTATGCAGTTAACGGTATGCAGAATTCTGAATGGGGTTGGAGTTAAACTTAAAAAAATTAATCCGTTGAAGTAGGAATGAATATGATACCAAAAGTTGTGCAAGTAAAACCAAATTTAGATTTCACGGTACATGTGTATTTTGCTGACGGCATCATCAAGCTGTTTGATATGAATTCATTTCTTAACAAAGGTGTTTTTCAGCAAATATCTAACGGCGATGATTTTATTTCTAAATGCACAGTGATGAATGGAACACTTGCTTGGGACTTAAGTGGTAAGTTTGATTCTTCAAATTGTATAGATATTGATCCTATTGTAATTTACTCTAATGGTGTTTCGGTGAGTGACCCATTAGAGGATGTCGGATAAATTTGGTAGATATTTTGTCAGGATTGAAAATTAAAAAAACAGTAGAGTCTTTCCCTCAAATTTTTATTGATAAAGCTAATGATTTAGCAGCAATTAAAATCGCCAAAGGTATTGAACATAAATCCTATGAAAAAGCCGGATTTATTTTTTGTGAAGATAAATCAGGTCGTGTAATTGAAATTCAGGTTTTGAATTTAAGTAAACTGCCTGAGCTTTTAGATCGGATTTCTTAAGATCTGAATTACTCATCACATTGAGCATGTAAACTACGTGTCAGCATGGACACCATACTAACGGCTTGGAAAAAATATTCTCATTTTGAATCGCTCATATAAAATCCCGCTGAGGAATAGGACAACCTTTACTTATCAATCAAGGATATCTAACCTAAGGGAATGAATATTGTTTCACGATTTATTCGAAATTTTCTTTTAATCGCGTTGATATCTAATTCTTTCTTCATGATATCTTGTAGTCAAAACGAAGAAGCCGTCACATCACCAGTTAGTGGTGGTGCAGGTGGTGGTGGCCCAGGCAGTGGCGGCGCACTAAGTACATCTTGCACAAGTGGTACCGGGGGATCTGGAAATCAGTGTGCAGATATGTCCCTGTATCCGCGGTATGCAATGGCCGCAGTTCCATTTTCAAATCCTACGGCCACTTGCCTTGCTGCGACTCCAAATAAACCGATCGAAACTTTAACTCCGACTTTTTATTACGCCGGAGTTCCCACGTATTCAGTTGCTCCTGCATTACCTGCGGGGGTTACAATTAATTCAGCGTCAGGCATGATCTCTGGTATGCCTACGGGCGCAATCGAAAATAATACGCTTTACACCATTACTGTGAACACCGACATAGGCGGTCTATATCGATGCGATTTTAAATATAAAGTTTTTGCGGCGGATACCGCCGGGACTTCGACTTCTTTAGGAGCGATGGTGGCAACACGTGTCGGACCGATCTCGGCACTTTTGCAGAATGGTCATGTATTAATTGTTGGCGGAACAGGTTTAAGAAGCGCAGAAATTTTCAATCCAACTACAGGAACATTTTCAGCAACGGGTCAGATGGCTCGCTACGGAGCTTCGACGGCAACGATCTTGGCTGATGGCACAGTCGTGATTGGTGGCGGGTTAACTACCGCAGGTGGGGTAACGGCTCAACTTGCATTGGAAATATATAATCCAACCACAGGTGTTTTGACTGCAGCTGGGGTATCGTTAGCTCGCACGCCAACAGATGCGATTCTTTTAGCTAACGGAAAAATATTGTTTCTAGAAGGCGCTAGTGTTTGTGATGTGAATGCCGGAACCTACACAAGTTATGCTGCAGAAATTTACGACCCGGTAGCAAACACAGTGGCTGCTGCAGGATTTAGTGG
Organism: Bdellovibrio sp.; assembly: GCA_031421235.1. Taxonomy (GTDB): domain Bacteria; phylum Bdellovibrionota; class Bdellovibrionia; order Bdellovibrionales; family Bdellovibrionaceae; genus Pseudobdellovibrio. The sequence continues at coordinate 2,229 of JANOOI010000215.1, read as the reverse complement.
TGGAAAAACAGGGACGGCTATTTCTAATGGAAAGATTTTAATTCGTGGTTATCAAGCCTGTGCCATGAACGCAGTTACCGCTGCTTTTACAACAATTTCAACAGCAGCTGCAAGATTATTTGATTATACAAATTCAAGCAATGTGGCTACGGGTTCTTCCTACACATTTCCTTCGACGGTCCAGGGCCCCCAACCGCGAAAAGGACTGCTTAAAGCTGACGGAAATATTTTGTTTGCGGACTTTGAAAGTAATGCGGGTGTTCAGGTATTTCAAATTTATAACTCAACGACAGGAGTTTTTACTTCGAACCCAAAGGCGACAAGTTACGATGCTGGCATTCCCCTACGTGAACAAACAGATGGAAGCATTCTTCTGGTATCGCCTGGTAAATCGTTAATCAACACTTATATTCCTACAACGGATACTTTGAATTACGGAACAGCGGTCATGATTTACGATCATGGTGCAAATGGGTCCGTAACTTCTTTAGCCAATGGTAATATTTTAATCGTTGGTAAAAGTGATTACGGAGAATATTATAAGCCGCTTTAAAAAGTTAGATTTATCAAAGGTCAGCAGCAACTAATTGAATATACAAAAAGATTTGAAAGTGCTAAGGTAGTCAAAAGTCTCTTAGCCATAGAATTAGCCATAGAAGAAGAGATCAAGGATCACATATGACATCTCAACCCAAAACTTTAAGTCGGCATGATGTGGCGAAGCTACTGAAAACTTCTAACCCTGACATACTTAAAGAATGGGAGACCCAATCTCGCGAAAAAGTTGCCGCTGCAAAAGTTCAAAGCCATCTTGCTCTTCGCGATTCACTGCCTGAGTTTTTGGACCAACTGGCTTTAACGTTGGAGTGCGACGACCCCAAGAAGCTGGCAGCAGCAAACGCTGAGGTCGCTCGTGAACATGGGGAAGACCGGGCAAAGCAACCCGAATATACTTTAGAGGAAGTTATCTTTGAATATCATATTCTTCGTGCTGTCATTGTCACACACCTGGAGACGGCGGGAACTACGGACTCGCAATCTCGCAAAATTATCCATGAATTTATTGATCGCGGAATTGGTAAAGCAGCTGCAACGTATGCCGAATTTGAAATAAGTAGCAAAGCTATTCAGGCCAAATATTTTGAAGAAGCTAAGATTGAAGCCGAGCGATCAAACCAAGCGAAGTCCGCATTCCTAGCTAATATGTCACACGAAATTAGAACCCCGCTGGGTGCTATCCTTGGATTTACCGATCTGCTTAAAGAGCCAGATCTAAATAACGAAGATCGCAATCAATTTTTAGACACCATAACTCGAAATGGAAAAGCGCTAACGAAAATTATTGACGACATCCTTGATCTTGCAAAAGTTGAATCTGGAAAGCTTGATGTAGAGAACATTGATTTGTCGATCTTTAGCCTGATTGACGACGTTATGGATGTGTTCCGCGAACGCACGAAGGCTAAAGGTATTTTTCTGAGATCGCATTTTGATAAAAATACTCCGGCTCGAATACTTTCCGATCCTACTCGAATCCGTCAGATACTTATTAACGTGGTCGGAAACGCCATCAAGTTTACCGAAGTCGGAGGCGTTATAATTGATGTGCGAACTGGGCAGTCAGCGGGACTAAAAACCCAGTTTATCATTTCCGTTAAAGACACGGGTGTCGGTATTAGCGATGAAGAAAAAATACGGCTGTTTCAACCTTTCATGCAGGCAGATAATAGCACCACTCGAAAATACGGTGGCACCGGCCTTGGCCTTGCTTTATCCAAACGACTCGCGATCGCCCTAGGCGGCGATATTGCGATTGAAAATCGCGTAAGTGAAACCGGCACGACGTTTACGTTCACATTTTTAGCAATGCTACCTGAATTGAATGTTCAGAAATCAAAAAAAATCGATGTGGATGCGAACAAAACCAGGAATGAGAACTTACCTTTGGACGGCATTCGCGTGCTATTGGCTGACGATTCAATTGATAATCGCGTCCTGGTAGAAATTATGTTGGGAAAAGAGGGTGCATCAGTTGAAAGTGCTACAAACGGTCTTGAAGCTTTTAGAATGGCAATGAACGGAACATACGATGTGGTCCTCATGGACATTCAAATGCCCGTGATGGATGGCTATGAAGCCACGCGCCGCTACCGTGCATTCGAGAGCACGCAGCGGCAGAGCAGACTTCCAATCATTGCGTTGACGGCGAGTGCAACCACCGGTTATGAG
>JANOOI010000214.1:0-1987 GCA_031421235.1 Bdellovibrio sp. | reverse complement strand
GCTGCTGGCGTGAACAGCAGCGGCGTCATTGCCACTCTCACCTACAATCAAACTTCCGTAGTCGACCACAACCCAACGTCCTTCATCAACACCTTCAACGCTTAACGGATAAACATTGAATTCATCTTTAATAGCTTTAACTAAGTTATCTGCCATCGAGGTCGTGTGTCTGGTGCTTGTTCCAGAGGCCACTAAAGAATAATCACACATTGTGGAATGATTTTGTAAATCAAAACCACGAACAGCGATCGCTTTTTTATCAAACAGTACCTGAGAACAAAATTCTGTAAATTTTTTGTAATCTGCTATTTTTTCTTTTGAAACTTTATAAAGATTGTTGGCCTTAATATAACTTTCCACCGCTAGTGGCAGAAATTTTTCTGTGGGTCGTCCAAGGCGTAGTTTTTTACGTAGTTCTGAAGATGAAATTTCTAAATCATTCAAGGTGATAAATTCAATCGATCGGCCGGTGGTTAATTCTAAGGTTCCGAAGTCACTGTCAGCAACAAGCGGTGTTAAATAATCGGGCCATTCTTTTTCGCTTTCGGGAATTTGAAAACCCGGTCTTGTTGTGACCACGATGTTTACGAGCTCAAGAATCTTTTTATAATCTTTCCACTGCGAAAATGTTTCGAAATTGTCAGCTCCGATAATCAAGTACAGCTCATTACTTTTATATTGTTTAAGAAGCTCTTTAATTGTGTCAATTGTATAGCTTTTACCGCCGCGCTTGAGTTCTAAATCACTAACAACAAATGCTTTACCGTAAGAACTAAATGCATTTCGGCACATTTCTAATCGGTGTTCGTTAGCTGGCCCTTCCATCGGAATTTTTAATGGATTCTGACTGTTAGGAACTATGTGGATAAGGTCGAAACCCATTTTTTTCTGAACAGTGGTTAAACTATTTACGTGGCCATTGTGGGGCGGATTAAAACTGCCACCGAAAATTCCAATTTTCATACTGATCCTTTACAAGCGCTCTTGAATTGAATTTGCGTCAGATTCGACTTCTTTTGATTTCATAATTTTTTCAGCAATAAAGCCTAAAAATTCTTTCATGTTTTTTCCAGTCACGGCTGACACCGTAAAAACATCCACATTAAATTTCTTTTTAAACTGAATCTTTAACTTTTCAGCCTGGTCTGTGCCCAACAAATCTATTTTATTTAAAACCACAATCTGTTCGCGGGATGATAGCGGGAAAAATTCGTCTTTGTCTTTATTTAAATCGTCATACATTTTAAGTTCGTAGTTGATATCTTCAAAATCAACCATTGGATCACGACCGCTCATGCCGGACACGTCAACGATGTGGATGAATAAACTAGTACGTTCAATGTGTTTTAAAAACTGAATACCTAAACCAACACCTTGATGAGCCCCTTTAATCAGACCTGGAATATCAGCCAAAACGAAGTTGCTGTATTCGCCAACTTTTACAACGCCTAGCTGTGGCGTCAAAGTTGTAAACGGATAATTTGCGAACTTAGGTCTAGCCGCGGAGACTCTGGAAATAAAAGTCGATTTTCCAGCGTTCGGAAATCCGATGATGCCAACGTCGGCGATCAATTTTAGCTCTAATGTTATTTCTAACGATTCGCCATCTTCACCAGGCTGAGCATGTTCTGGCGCCTGGTTAATACTGTTCTTAAAAAAAGTATTCCCTTTGCCGCCGCGCCCACCGCGCAAAACTGTGATTTGCTGATTTTTATTTAAGTCGTACATCACTTCGCCAGTTTCACTGCGAATGATAGTTCCTTCAGGAACGATGATAACTAAATCATTGCCTTGAGATCCAAAACAGTTGTCACGGGATCCTGCTTGACCATTTTCGGCAGCATATTTTTTATGTGATTTAATATCGACTAAAGAATTTATGTGACGAGAGGTCTTAAAAATAAGATCGCCGCCCTTACCACCATCGCCGCCATCGGGTCCACCGCGAGGTGTTCCAGATTCTCGGCGAAAGCTGACACTGCCAGGG
>JANOOI010000213.1:0-4119 GCA_031421235.1 Bdellovibrio sp. | reverse complement strand
CAAACGTGATTGATATATTTGATACAAACATAAAGCCCCCGCCACTGATATATTAAAGCTTTGTACAAAGCCTGGCATAGGAATGATGACTCGTTCGTCTGCGGCCTCGAGCATTTCTTGTGAAACGCCGTCTTTTTCGTTTCCTAAAACTAAAGCATGCGGTGTAGAAAAATCAATGTCATGTAATGGCTTTGCTGAATTAAGTGACGTCACACACAATTTTATTTTGTTATCTTTAAAATATTTAATGGCTTCCGCAGATGTTTTCCATTTTTTAGTTTCGATCCATTTATCAGCCCCTTGGGTGACACGCTGTGATTGTTTAAACTTTTCTTGGGTTTCGATCACATGAAAATTGGTAAAACCTAGGCCTTCGGCAGTACGCATAACAGCGCTAATATTTCCCCGATCATAAATGCTTTCTAAAACCACAGGAATTGAAAAGCATCTTTTCGCCACCACATTTTCAATTTTTTTCTGACGATCAGGTGTGAGCATCGGCCAAATTTTTTGTAATATCTCAGCCGAAGATATAAATGATTTTGGTTTATATTCAACAGGGTCAACTAACGGAAAATGATTAGCGTGCTTCATGTTCACCGATTAAAAACCTGATTTTGATAAATCACGAGTGATATTTTTTTGGTGGGCCTCTAAAGTCCCGCCACCGATTTCTAACAGTTTAGAATCACGCCATAATCTTTCAACAATGTATTCACCGACGTAGCCGTAACCACCTAAAACTTGAATCGCACGATCAGCGACGTTTTTAGCCATCGTTGTCGCTACTAATTTTACGCCGTCTGAATCCAAACGGTTACCTTCTTTAGTTAAATCAAGGCGTCTGGCCGTATCATACACATAACAACTTGCTGCTTTGTATTCAGCATACGAATCGGCAATGTATTTTTGAATTTGTCCAAAAGTATTTAGCGGTTTTCCGAAAGCTTCACGTTCAGTCGCATATTTATTCATAATTTGAATAGAACGCTTTGCTATACCAAGGCTCATAGCCGCAAGACCCACACGTTCGATTTCTAAATTTCTCATCATATGGTGCGTTGAATCGCCTTCAGCACCCACAAGACGGTCTAAAGGAATTTCACAGTTTTCAAAAACTAATTCTGCGGTGTTTGAAGCGCGCATTCCTAGTTTATCCATAATTTTTTGGCCGACGTAAAAACCTTTATCACCTTTTTCAACCATGAATGTCGAAATCAAAGCCTTGCCATTACGTTCTCCTGTTTTTGCATAAACCCAAACTAAGTCACACGCAGTTTTATTATCATCTATGGCACCATTCGTGATCCACATTTTGCGACCGTTTATTACATACATGTTATCTTTTTTAACAGCTGTCGTTTTCATTCCTAGAACATCAGTTCCGTAATCAGGTTCAGACATCGCCATTGATCCAACGAATTCCCCAGATGATAATTTGGGTAAATATTTTTGTTTCTGCGATTCTGAGCCGTTGATCACTAAATTATTCACACATAAAAGCGTATGCGCCAGATAAGCCAAGCAAAAACCCGGATCACTGGCCGATAATTCTTCATGCACAATACATACAGCTGTCGCATCAAGATTAGATCCACCATAAGATTCAGGGACTGTGATCCCTAATAAACCCAATTCACCTAATTTTCTAAATAAAGTTAAATTAAATTTTTCATGTCGGTCATGTTCATGCGCTTGTGGTTCAACTTCAGTTTCGACAAATGATTTCAAAGTGTCGCGCAACATTTTATGAGTTTCAGTAGGGTTCGCTAAATCAAAGGTTTTTAAATCGATATTTTCCATGGGCTTGACTGTAACAAAGTTGTCAGGCTTGATAAAGCAAATTCAAAGAACAACATAAAGATCCTTTGAAGGACTCAAATAAATCACAGGAATTAGGATTATGAAAGCTACTATTTTAGGCGTCGGAACAGAATTAACGACTGGGCAAATCGTCAATAAAAACGGAGCTTTTATTTCAGAAATGCTATTACCTTATGGTGTCATCACCACAGCGCACTTGGTTGTTCCTGACGACCATAATTTGATTTTAAACACACTTGAATTTGCGGCTGCCAATTCCGATCTTATTTTTGTGACCGGTGGTCTTGGCCCGACCAGCGATGATTTCACCCGTGATTTGATTAGCGAATGGGCCAAAAGACCTTTAGTTTTTGATGAAACTTCGTGGCAGCACGTGCAGCAGCGCCTAACAAGCCGTGGCTTTATCGTTAAGGATTTACAAAAACAACAATGTTATTTTCCGGAAACATCAAAAATATTAAAAAATTCTAACGGGACTGCAAACGGTTTTCAGATCACAGTTCAAACCGCCCACGGGCCTAAAGAAGTTTTTGCTTTGCCTGGCCCTCCCCGGGAAATTGAATCTATATGGACGGATTATATCAATCATTGGCTTAATTCAAACACTCAACACATTGATAAAAAAATCACAAAATCTTGGGATACTATGGGACAAGGTGAATCCGATGTGGCCGTCACTGTCGAAGAGATTATCAAGCAGTTTGGTTTAGGGCCTGATTTAGAAATCGGTTACCGCGTGCATTTACCTTATGTCGAAGTCAAAATAACTTATGTTCAATCGATCGAAGCTAAAGCACAAGTTGTTGTGCAAAAAATAAATCAAGCTTTAAATCCAATTACCATGTTCCGAGATTTTGAAAATATCACAGATGTTTTAGCGAAAAAAACAGCCGCAGTGGATTTTGCATTTTATGACTTTGTATCTGGTGGTTTTTTACATTCTAGATTATCTGGGTATTTGAAAAAATATAAAAATTGGATGTGGAAACAATCACAGCGCCCTTTGGACACTGATTTTTTTAATGAAGAAGAAAATTTTTTAGCTTTATTCCCGCAAGATGACAAACATGAAAAAGCAGTCGTCATAGGGCATTTTAACAACAAAAGATTTAGTTTGTCTTTAGAGACCCCGCCGAATTATAGCCTGATGCCTGAACGTCGCCAGCAGTATTTTGCCGAAATGGCGATGATTGAGTTTGTGAAAAGACTGACTTAGAAAAAGATCGGGAAGCTTAACTACACACTATTATTCTCTAAAAAATCTAAAGGTGATTTTTCAAATTCAAAATAATTTTCTAAATCGATATAAACAATCTTTGCATCTTTAAACTGGTTTTTAAAAGCAATCAGTCCTTTAGAATTTTTTTTATAACCGCTTTTAACTTCGATGGCCCAAATTTTCTTACCCTTTTTTAAGATAAAATCAACTTCATCATTTTTTTCTCGCCAATAAAAGACATCTTCACCTGTTTTGATGAGTTGGCTGCCAACTAAAGCTTCAAATACGCGGCCTCTTTCTGAATCGGAATATTTATCTTGGATGTTAAGATAATAAAAACAGGGTGCCATTGGTACAATTTTCGGGCTTGAGGCTTTAGTCTTTATTTTTTTTGCAGAATATTTTTCAAGTGTCTTAACTAAAAAAGCACCTTCATAAATTTTTAGATAGTATTTAACAAGCTCGACATTACCTTTGTCTTGCAGTAATCCTAAAAGTTTTGTGTAACTAATTTCTTGGGCTGGATAGGCCATTATAATTTCGAAAGCCTGTTTAAAAAGACTTGGATTTTTTATATTCTGAAATTGCAAAATATCTTTTTCAATAACAGTCGAAATTATAGAATTTTTAACATAGTTGATCCAATCCTTGTCGTTTTTCTTATTGATAAACTGATAAGAGCCTGGATAACCACCATATTTTAGATATGTTTCAAAATCTAATTTATAACCTAGAAGTGATTCTTCATAATTCCAGTGGGCTACTTGCAAAAGTTGAAATCGACCGGTTAAACTTTCCGTTAATCCCTTTTGTATTTCTAAAGAGCTTGAACCAAGAAGGACTACTTTCGTTAATTGATTTTTCCTTTTAGCTTCATCATAAAGTTTTTTAATGACTTCAGCCCAATTTTGACATTTTTGTATTTCATCAATGACCAAAATTTTTTCTTCAACCAGCGCTTTGTTCCAAATTTCAAGAACCCACTCAGGCGTGGCATTAAATATTGCATCAGCCGAATAATAAAGTGATTGATCCTTATAGTTATCTTGAAGAAATTTTATGACAGTTGTTGTTTT
>JANOOI010000212.1:0-1880 GCA_031421235.1 Bdellovibrio sp. | reverse complement strand
GCTAGATTGCACTTATTATTAATTTTAAATGTATCCATTAATTTAAAGCTCATATCTATCCTTTCTTGACCGTTTATACGTCTAAATGCCTCCCTTATTTTGTGGTTAAGGTTAAACCTCCCAGTTTGCTTGAAATTACATGTGCACCTCCTTACTTATATAATAACGCAATTTTCGTTCTGTTTTGGCCGTAACTAACTACTTTTTTTAATTTATTATTAAAAAAATTGATTAATTAAGTTGGTGATTGTTTCAAAAAAAAATCTTAGAAAATAGAATCGTATTTTCTGCCACAGAAAATACGAGACTAAAGTCTAGCAAATTAAGATGATAGAAAGTTGCACTAAGCGGATTTTTTAACAGGTAAGGTATACAGCTTTTTAGACTTATAATGTCGCCAAGTTGTAGATATATCAGAGTGCCCCAGAAAAACTGAAATATCTTCAAGGCCGTAACCACGAGATAACATCAAATCTGTGAAGCTTTTGCGTGGGCTGTAAGTATTTAAATGTTCGTCGTCAAGAAGTCGTTGAATCGTTTTAGTTAATGGGCGTTTGAAGTTTTTTAACTTAATCAAATCTAGTGCTATTTTTTGTTCCGGTTCATTAACGGGTATGATTTTCCATCGGTTTTCTTTAGATGTTTGAGCCTTTAATTTGTTTTGGTAGACATGAAGGACCGCAATATCGTTGCCCTTATCTTGTTCGATTTTAAAGTTTTCAGAATTTTTTAATGAATCTGTTTCGCTTGGTCTAAGCCCAAACCATAATGAAATAAACATCCAATTCCAATGGGGTTCTAGGTTCTCATGCAAAAATGTGATTTTAAGATTATTTAGCTTTTCAAAAGTAAACAAAGACGATTCTTTGCGTCGATTGAGCTTATTTTTATCCCTATTATCAACAATACTGTGAGCCTCAGCCCCCAGTTTTGGAATCGGCACGAAATACGATTTACTTCTACGTGCACCAAAAGCACCCCACATATTCAAGATGCGGGTAATTCGTTTGATATAGTCTAACGACCAAAGCTGTTTTTCAAAATAATCAAAGATTTTAAACCGATTTTCATAGTAATCCGATGGATCAATATTCAGGCTAGATATAAGCTTTTGAGCAGATCGCCAGTGCTGTAAAATAGTTTCCAAGCGCTCATGCTTTTTGCGGTATTGGATTTTCAAATCTTCCTCGAAATCGACAATTAGATTTGGGGGTAAATAGATCGAATCTTGAATACTTTTGAGTGCAAGTTTGCTTGCTACAATTTTTAGTTTTTGCTTTTCTGACTGGGATCTTTTTTTGAAAGCCTCAATCTGATTTTTGGCTTCCTCGTAGGTCATAGTCGGGTTCAAATCATAAAGCGCATATTCGCTGGGGTGGATAAGTCGTACAGACCGTTTTGGGGTGTACTGTTCAAGGCGTATTGAGAAGCCTCGTTTTAATTTATTTATTAATAGACTCATGACTGTTCCTTTTTCGGTAGGCCATGATTAAAAGTTTAATTAAAATCCCCTGTATCCCCTATATTTCATGGGGATAAAAAAACTTAAGTAATTGAATTCATTCAGGAATTTTAATTAGTTGGTGCCCAGTGAGGGAGTCGAACCCCCATGCCTTGCGGCGCTAGGTTCTAAGCCTAGTGTGTCTGCCAATTCCACCAACTGGGCACAGTAATAACGGTAAAGAATTACGTGCGGGCAAAAACTCTTACTATTTGTAAGAGTGAAATAAACCGAAGAAGAAGAATCTACTTCTCGGCAATAAGTTTCTTATATTCTGGAGATCGCATTAAATTAGCAAGTTCTTTTTCAGAATCCATTTCGATGCGTACCAACCAACCTTCGTTGTTTGGATCATCATTTAACGAAGAAGGATCATCAA
>JANOOI010000211.1:0-6070 GCA_031421235.1 Bdellovibrio sp. | reverse complement strand
TGAAAACAGCTATCTTAACAGCAATCTTAGTCCTTTCGAACATCGCTTTTGCCGGTCCAGCTAAACCAGTTAAAGTCGCTACATTAGCTGAATCTAAAGCTTATGTTGAATCAAAAGATTCACTTAAAGCCTACAAAGAAGCTGCTCAGGCAGGTAAATTAACTGATCCAGCAAAAAAAGAAATGATCAGATATTTAGGTGAATTAACCAATTCATTATCTGGATTAAATTCGACTAATTTAGAAATCTTAATATCGATTCGCCCAGAAAGTTTAGCTAAAATTATTCATTTAGCTAGTCTTGCTAAAAGCGGAAAAGCTGACGAACAAGGTAAAGCTGAAAAAGATTTACAGTTGTTATCTTTAGCTGGCAAATACACAAACATGAGCAAAGTTGAAGCTGAAACAGTTGAGAAAATTACTGAAATGGCTGATTACAACGAAGCTGCCAAGGCATTCAAAACTGAAATGGTTAAAGCTTTAGAATTAAATATTGCTAGAAATATCACAGAAGCTGTATCGACAGCTTCTAAGGGCAAAATCACATTAGACCAAATTAAAAACTGCATGATTTAGTTTTCCAGAACTTAAGATCAACGTTTTAAACAAAGCAAACTGCTTCTTAAAAGAACAGTTTGCTTTTTTGCTTTGTTACTTTACACTATTTAGGTGAATTCAATCGATTTAGCACTTTTTAAAATGATTTACTTTGATTTGGCCAATCCAACTTTTGACCTAATAATGCCTGTTATTACTGATCTGCACAAAATAAAAGAATTTATTATCCCTATTGTCATTTTATTCGTAGTTCTATTTATTTTTAAGTATAAACGCCAGGGCTTAACCTATTTTATTTTTTTGTTACTATCTTTATCGCTTAATGATTTTATTGGGGCACAGGTTAAACATGCAGTGCAAAGAGAACGCCCTTTTCAAAATACAGAATTAAATGTGGTCCAAAAAAGCCCTGCTCATGAAGGTAAAAGTTTTTATTCTAATCATGCATCAAATATGTTTTGCTTAGCTGCGTATACTGGTTCATTTTTTCCCCCAGCAAAATTAGTACTTATACCATTTGCTGCACTGGTTGCTTATTCACGGGTCTATAACGGTGTGCACTACCCTTCTGATGTGCTATTTGGATCATTCATGGGGTTTTTAATCGGAAGCCTCATCGCCTATTTCGTAAAAAATAAAATGCCTGTCTATATTAAAAAACAAGCTGAAAAAATAACTGGTGATGAATCATGAAAGTCGTAGTCACAGGTGCCAACGGATTTTTAGGTTCATGGTTATGCCAGCGACTACAAGCAGAAGGGCATGAAGTCACAGCCCTTGTTCGTAAAAGTAGTGATTTATCAGACATTGAACATTTAAAACTTAAATTGGCCTATGGTGACGTGACAGATAAATCGTCTTTAAAATTAGCTTTTAAAAGCAAAGATTATATTTTTCATTTGGCGGGTGTTGTAGCGTACAAAAAAGAAGACCGCCCATTAATGAACCAAGTAAATATCGAAGGGACACAGAATGTTGTTGATGTTTTATCGGGTCAACAACAAGCAAAGCTTCTTCATTTATCATCTGTCGTTACTGTCGGTGCCACTTTCAAACCGGTTGTGCAGAATGAAGATTCTGAATATTTAATAAAAAAATATAATTTAGGTTATTTTGAAACAAAAAAAGCGGCTGAAGAAATAGTCATTGCAGCAGCTAAAGAAAAAAAAATTCATGCGATCTGTATTAACCCCAGCACAATTTACGGGCCAGGCGATGCAAAAAAAGACAGCCGTAAAACGCAAGTTAAGGTCGCCCAAGGAAAATTTCCGTTTTATACTGGCGGCGGTGTTAATGTTGTAGCTGTTGAAGACGTCGTTGATGGAATTATTAAGGCCTTAACCAAAGGTCGTAACGGTGAACGTTATATTTTGGCAGCAGATAACATGACGATTAAAGATCTTTTTAAATCAATTGCTTGTTTAGCTGGACAAAAAAATCCATCGATTTATTTACCGTTTCCAGTACTTAAGTTAATAGGGCTCATCGGAGATTTGACAAAAAAAGGAGTCTCCGTAGAAAATGCTTACACAGCCAGTATGTACCACTGGTTCGATTCATCTAAGGCACAGGCTGAATTAGGTTTTGAACCAAAGCCTTCAGTTGTTGCCATAGAAAAAAGTGTACGCTGGATGAAAGAGCACGGATATCTGAAATGAAAAAAGTTGTTATTTATGTTTTGTCTGCATTAGCACTGGCCGTGCTGTTTTTTTATATTCAAATTCCGTCTGAAACAAAAATAAAAAGTTGTTTTAAGGCATCATTGTACGATGTTGAACTTTGTTCGGATTCAAAAAATTACGTCAAACTAAATAATATTTCCTCAGTCATGAAAAGAACTATTCTTTTAACTGAAGATGCTAGTTTTTACACCCACAACGGATTTGACCAAGAAGGTATTCAACATTGTTTTGAAAAAATGAAAGAAAAAATGAAGATAGTTTGCGGTGGATCAACAATTACACAGCAATTAGCAAAAAACTTATTTCTAAGTCGTGATAAAACTTTTTACCGTAAAGGGCTTGAAGCTTTAATCACAGTTAAACTTGAAAACACGCTAACTAAAAAAGAAATCTTAGAAAAATATTTAAATGTGGTCCAATTTGGAAAAAACATTTTTGGTATTAAACAAGCTTCACAATTTTATTTTAAAAAAACACCGGCCCAACTTGATGCCGTTGAAGCTGCATTTTTGGCGATGATTTTACCGAATCCTGAAAAGTATTCTCAGTCATACTACAGAAAAGATTTAACCCGCTTTGCTAGAAATCGCATTTTACGAATTGTAAATGATATGTACCGCTATAAAGCGATCAGTTCAGATGGTTATACGAATGCTTTAAATAAAGTGGATTATTTTTTAAGTTCAGGCCAAAATTCTGTCAATGCAGAACCGCTACTGCTTACAGATGAAGATCTATCTGAAATGAAAGAAGAAGACGTTTTTGTCGAGTCAATTGCAAAGCCTGAAGTTATTGAAAATGATTCTAAGGATTCTGATCCCTCTTCTGAGCCTGATTCGTCAGCTTCAGAAGAGGAACTTGAAAAAACTTTTAACGAAATGACCGAATAGCTATTATTCAGTCTTTAATTTAATCTATATTTTAATCTTTATTCGTTTTTTGTGGCTTAGGTCGTTTGTGTGGATCTAATTCACGGCAACGAATACGAATCGTCTTTGGAGTGACTTCGATCAGCTCAGAATCTTTAATCCATTCCATAGCTTGTTCTAACGACATTGGTTTAACTGGAACTAATCTGATCGCTTCATCGGCGCCAGATGCACGGACATTTGTTAATTTTTTCTCTTCGCAAATATTCACAACCATATCGCTGTCTTTAGCATTTTCGCCAACGATCATGCCTTCGTAAACTTCTTGCACGGGTTGTACGAACATACGGCCACGTTCTTGTTTAAACCAAATGGCATAAGCTGTTGTTATACCTTTACGATCAGCAATCATTGCGCCATTAATACGAGAATTTATTTCTCCACGGTAGTCATCCCAACCATCAAAATTTGTATTTAATAATCCTGTACCACGTGTATCAGTTAAAAATTCAGATCTGTAACCGATTAAACCACGTGAAGGAATTCTAAATTCTAAGCGTGTACGCCCAGAACCTTTTTGAACCATGTTTGTCATGATCCCTTTACGAGCGCCTAATTTTTCTGTTACGGCACCGACGTAAGGATCTTCAATATCGATAACTGCATGTTCCATCGGTTCTAATTTTTTACCGTTTACTTCTTTAAAAATAACTTGTGGTTTAGAAACTAATAATTCGAAACCCTCACGGCGCATTTGTTCAATTAAAACGCCTAATTGTAATTCACCACGACCAATGACTTTAAAAGCGTCGGTTGCAGACGTTTTTTCCACCCGTATAGCCACATTGTATAATAATTCTTTTTCTAGACGTTCTAGAATTTTTCTTGAAGTAACTTGTTTACCTTCCATCCCTGCGAATGGACCATTGTTTACAGAAAAAATCATTCCAACAGTAGGCTCATCGACTATGATTCGTGGTAACGGGCGTGGATCAATAGCTGAAGTGATCGTGTCACCGATCGTAAAATCTTCAAGACCAGCAACGATCGCGATATCCCCTGCTCCGATTTCATTAACAGGAATTTGAGAATTGATATGGTAAGAAAATAAAGCAGACACTTTTACTTTTTTCTGACCTTTTTCCTGAACACAAACAACATCGTCACCGACTCTGATTGTTCCAGAACGTACACGGCCAATCGCTAGACGACCAACGTATTCATTGTAACCAATGTTAGAGACCATGATTTGTAATGGATGTTCGATATCCACTGTTGGTGGTGGACCTAAATTTACAATCGCATCGTAAAGACATTCTAATGAATCTGTTTTTACGTTTGGATCAAGTGTCGCCATTCCTTCACGCGCAATAGAATAAATTGTATGGAAATCACACTGTTCTTCATTGGCATCGAGATCGATAAATAGATCGAAAATTTCATTATGAACATCCTGGATTCGAGCATCAGCGCGATCAATCTTATTAACGCAAACAATAATTTTTAAGTTTTGTTCTAAAGCTTTTTTCAAAACGAAACGAGTCTGCGGAAGTGGTCCTTCAGACGCATCACAAAGAATGATCGCGCCATCAACCATGTTTAACACGCGTTCAACTTCTCCGCCGAAATCACTATGCCCCGGAGTATCAACGATATTAATTTTAATATCTTTGTAAGTGAATGACGCATTTTTTGCAGCAATTGTGATTCCGCGTTCTTTTTCAAGATCCATTGAATCCATTAATCGTTCTTCAACTTGTTGGTTGTCACGGAACATGCCCGCTTGACGAATTAAATGATCGACCAGTGTTGTTTTACCGTGATCGACGTGGGCAATAATAGCGATGTTTCTAATTTTCTTTGGATCTTGGACCATTTTGTTTTCCTTCTTTGTTTTTATAAAAAACTAATCTTAAAATTAAAATTTGTAGTCGATTTTTCAACAACTTTTGAGAACTAACCGTGTCCACCCATAAGAAAATTTTCATGAGATGTATCAGCTTGTTCTATGTCAGAGATTGATCGAAAGAAGCTTAGCGCACAAGACAAGACTTCGTCATTATTCTTCAGCTGAAAAATGTCTTTTCTAAATTGGGCTGCACCGGGATAACCGGTCGAGAACCAAGAAGCGAACTTTTTAAGCTGGATATTAAGAATATGATCATTACAATTTTTTTGAAAAGCTAAATGCAAATCGGTAAAAATACTATGGTAATTTCTCTTTAAATCCATTCTGATGGGTTCATTTTTCCATAAGCTTAAAGCATCAGCAAAAATCAGTGGATTTTTCAAAGCTCCACGGCCTATCAATACCCCGTCGCAGCCCGATTCTTTAAGTCTTGAGACTGCTTTTTGTGCAGTTAAAATATCGCCGTTACCAAGAATTGGTATTTTTGATTTTGCCTTAATATCTGTAATAAATTCCCAATCAGCTAGACCTGAATACCCTTGAGCCCGCGTCCGACCATGAATAGCAACCCAAGTGATTCCTTCGTCGTAAGCTAATTGGCAAACGTCCAATGCATTTCTTTGGGTTTGATCCCAACCTGTGCGGATTTTTATGGTGACTGGAATCTTCACTGATTTCACACAGCTTGATAAAACTTTTTTCATTAGATCAAGATCTTTCAGCATTGCAGAGCCCGCACCCTTTTTAACAACTTTTGGAACTGGGCACCCAAAGTTGAGATCCACAAAATCAGCACCGTGGGCTTCTGCCACCTGTGCAGCGCGACCTAAAAGTTCTGGATCTTCACCGAAAAGCTGAATGCCAATGGGTCTTTGTGATTCATCGTAGCTCATTAAAGCTAAAGTTCTTTCAGATTTATATTCAATACCAGCAGCAGAAATTAATTCTGTTACAACAACGCTAGCGTCTAATTTTCGCATGAATGTGCGAAACGCATGATCAGTGATTCCTGCCATAGGTGCCAACACAAATGGATTTTTTTTCAAAGCATCC
>JANOOI010000210.1:0-5693 GCA_031421235.1 Bdellovibrio sp. | reverse complement strand
GGCCGAGTCCGTCGCAGCAGGTTCAGCTAAATTTATTGCAGGCAAAACAGTAGTTACGCCAGTCGCTAATGAATTCAATGAAAAAATAGGAAACGCCGGCATATCAATATCGACTTGCGTATATGGAATGGCATGAGTTAACGCAAAATGCTGAGCGACTAAAAAACGATGTGTGCGATTAGCCCCTTTCGGTTTACCAGTACTTCCAGTTGTGAAAGTAATTAAACCTGTAAATTCACTTTCTACAGCCGCAATCGGTGATCTTTCTATTTGAAAAATTTCAGCATATTTGTGTGTCGACTTGTCTGAGGCTATGTCAGTTGGGTTTAAAGTAGCGCCGTATAAAATACGAATAGGCATAGACTTAAATTCTGCAACTTGATCTACAAGTTTAAAAGCCATATCAAAACTAATCATGGCCTTGGGTTGTACGCATTCCGCGGAAGCTCCTAAATGATGACTGCGGGCCCATGAATCAAGAAACACTGCAATCGCACCAATACGTTGAACGGCAAACATTGCAATGTACATGTCGACGCTCATTGGTAAAAAGATAATCACGCGATCGCCTTTTTCAATACCAATTTTCAGTAGGCCTTGTGCAAACTGAGCAATTTTATTTTCAAGATCTCTAAAATTAATTTGATCATGTTTTATAAATTCATTATGATCGCCGGTCCAATTTTTTAAAGCTTCGCTGTTGGCCCATTTCAAAGCGATTTTATCACCGTGCTCGACCACGTGCTTTTCTAAAAAGTTAATCACATTGTTTTTTACCGATGATCCGGCTTGGTAGCCAATTTTTTGCAAAGTCTGATTCATATCATGAGTTATCACTTCAGGGTGTGACCACAAAATAGCATGACCAGCCAGATTAATTTGGCGAATTTGAATATACTGATGATTTTTAAGAGATTCTTTTTGAATGGATTCAGTCAGACTTAAATCATTCGAACCGAAATAGGCAAAACCTAAAACATTTGATGCTTCGTTGGCTGGATTAGATTGTTGGTGAACTTTGCCCTCGATGGCTAATTTCCAATTTTGGACATCAGACAGAAGCGTCAATTTTTTAGCGTAATAGGGATGATCTATAATTTGCTGAGGAGAAATCATCTTTTCAACAAATTCAACATAAGATTTTTCGTGATTTGATCGGATAATTTTATCACCTAAAACAGGAATAGATAAAACAATTCGTGCAATTAGACCCAGTGGTTTTTCTTGAACAATGTAGGGATTAATTAAAAACACACGTTCGATTTTTTTCTCAATTTTTTTAACCTGTTCAAAAAAACGGTAACAACCCCAAGAATGGGCCACAACGACAACTTTTTCTGGACTAGATTGAATATCAGAAACCCATTTTTCAGAATAAGTATCAACTTTGTGAATTTCAATATTTTTCGGTAAATGTTCAATCAGGATATCCCAATCAGAAGGATGCCCAGGATTCCCGTGTAAAAAGAAAACTTTGATCATACTTTAATTCCTTTTAGCTGTAATTTATAACCCGATATCAGAGATGGATTTTTTTGGTATTTAACTGAGGTTAACTGATTACGCTGTCCAGATATTAAACCCTCTTTTTTAATTTGTTCGATAATATCCTTACAAGCTTGGGCTTCGATTTCTGAACCTGCTAGAATCGCATCAAGATAATTATTTTTTGGTTTTCCTAAATTAACGACTTTCAAAATTGGTCCATCATCGATTTTTTTAGTCATTTGATGAATCGAAAAACCATAGTCGTTGTTTTCCAAGTGGGCCCAGAAATCACACATCAGTCCGCGTTGTTCGGGCAATAATCCATGATGAATATTGATACAGCCTATCTTTGCAGACTGCAGAATATTTTCTTTGTAAATGAACCGAGTTCTTGAATTAATCATCAAATCAATGTTTTCATCTGAAATTATTTTAACAGCTTCTAATGAATTAATATTTTCTAGATTCCAAATTTTCTTACCAGCTTTGGTATAAGCTTTTCGACGTCGTGACGACGAAGACCCGAAATAGTTTTTTAACAAAGTTAGCCCTAAACGCGGGGCCGACATTGTGATCATCAACATTAAGGCTTTCAGAATCATTTTGGGTTTTTTATTATTTAAAACAATTAATCCCACCACATCATCACAGCTCGCCATTTCGCAAACCATGCGATCATAGTTTTCTGGAACAAATGTCAGTGATGACGTAACGAGGACAGTTCTCATTCGGGGAATCTCCGATATGTTAAGAGTCTAAACTTTCCAGTAGATATGTAAATGGTCCTTAGGTCTGAGTTTATACTGGCCGTGGCCTAGCAAGTGATTATTCATCTTAATCCAATGCTGGCTGTTGTTCGTGACTTCATCAAGTGATTTAAAATGGATTATGACAGCCTCGCTGTGAATGTTCTGTATTTTAGCCTGATAAATGTGATCTTTTTGATGCATCTCGACAACTTTAAAGCCTGTATTCAAATCTTTAAAATCGACACCTAGCTGGTGCAAACAAATCGAATGAAATTCATCATTTTTTTCGATTTGAATATAAACTTCGGGTTTAATTTGCATTTTAGAGACATCATTTTTTTTGTGGGCGTTAAGAAATTGTAAAATAAATTGTGTTTGCTGACGAATAAGCGCTTGCAAAGAAAAATTGTAGTCCCCAGTCGGGCTAGCTTTAGAAATCACAGACTTTGGTGGCAGTGACAGTCTAACTTGGTTCAATACAGGCTGGGCTAGGTATTTACTAAGTCCATAAAAATGCATCACTTCATAAATAATCGCACTTTCTAAAATATGCGAAGCTGCTGAAATTTTATCAGCCAATTGCGTTTGAGAAAAATCAAATGAAATTGTTTTTAAATGCTGCTTTTCTTCGATCGCAATCGACATCTTAATGATTTTTTCATGATAAGTTGTGATCACTTGATGCTGTCCAAGAGCTTTCACTTCAAAAGCTTTTTCAAATTGTTTTTTGCACAAATTTAACCACTGCGACTGAAAAGAAGAATCTGATAATGTTGTTAAAACTTTGGTTGATGACATGTTCGTTTTAAAACGTGTGATCTGTTTATTAAAAAAATCTGATAATTTGTCTTTTAAAGGATTTTTTTCAACTAAAGAATCCCAGACCATGGTGTTTTTATGGCCTTGATCTAACAAGGGTGATAACGGAATTTTAAACTGAATCATGTCAGCGGCCTGAACCCAAACAATAAATAAATTTGGGCGTAAACAACCAATAAAAAATATTTTTTGAAAAGTGTAACCACCATTTTCAGGGTCATTGGTCATGAAAACATCTTCAGTGGTTAATTTAAGATATTTTTTTACATTTTGAAAAACCACTAGACGACTGGTCAAAGTGGTTTCAAGTTCTTTATCTTTAGAATACAGCAATTCACCTTGAGCATTCAGAATGGAAGCATTGTCATAATTTTTAAGAAGGGATTCAAAATAATAGTAATCCAGATGCGAATAGTTTTTTACTGTCTCTTTTTTCATGATTTAGATCCAGTTTTTTCAAAAATTTCTGATGTCCACGAAAATTTTTTATGTTGAGTGTTAAATAATGTATTTAAATGACCCGTCCATATGCAGTTGGCTTCGCGAATATCGTAGGAATCTAAATCAATAAAGATTTGCTGAATAATAAAGGACTTAATTTTTTCTAGCGAAAAGGTTTCATAATTCTGATTCTGCCCTTTTTCTAACGCTTTAAATTGTGAATCAATTTTTTGAATCAGCTGCGGTGAAGTTAGGTTTTGAAACATTTCAGTCATCAACGAATGCTCCGCTAAATTTTTAGCAAAAACATCGATGACTAATGATTTTACTGACCTGCCAGCTATCATGGGGCTAGGTTCAGTCGCCATGTTTTGCTGTGAAAACTGTAACAAGCCACATTGATCAATCACAATTTCAGAACAGGGTTGTATGCCAATACTGTGATTGATGGATTGACTGTGATCAACACTGCCCCAGGGACTTTTCCAAACAGAACTGGTTTCTTCATTAAATAAAACTAATCTTTCGATATCTGTATGTATCAGAGTTTTCTTTTTATTTTTTTGACGAATATTTGTAAGAAAGTCATCGGCACTGAAAAATAAATCCACATTTTCATAGTTTGTGGTGAATTGTTGACCTACCCAAAAATAAATTTGATCACGTTGTAGTTTTTGCAAAGCAAGACCATCAACAAGATCTTTGATGATTTCTTCTTTTGTGCCTTCAGTGCCAGCATTGATTAATGTTTTTCGCAAATTTTTCATAGAATCAACGGATTCATTCACAAATTCAGTGAATCCATTTTCTTTAAAAAAATGACGTGTGGATTCCAATTGATTTTTTAAATGTGCGCCTACATTGAATACAACTTTATTCGCATCAGGATTAATTTTTTTTATTTTTAAAAGTTCTGTATTTAAATCTTCGGCCGTTGTTGATTCATTGATTGTTACTATTAACGAAGCCGCAGCTAAAGATAAATTTTTTGAACTTTCAAAAGTGTAGTTATTTTCTTGCAACTTTTCTGTAACTTGAACAACGCTGCCGCCTAAACGAAATGGTTTCAAACGATCAAGATAGCGCGTCACGACGAAAACCTGATCAATAACAACTTCAGTATGAGCCAGCGATTTTACAAATTGATTTAATGAGTTTTTAAACGAGGACTGAGGTAAAAAAAAGCTTTTGTGAAACAAAGTTGACTGTTTTTTATTTGGAGTTTCATTTGGGCTGACCTCGCGAGCTTCAATCTCGACGTAAGTTTCACCTAAATAAATCGCTAGCACAGTATTAGACATATAAAGTCTTTTCATGTTAGATATTGTCTGATCGAGGGTCAATCATGAAAGTGTCTGCTGAAATTTTAAATCTAGTTCCTTATAAGCCAGGTAAGCCAATTGCTGAAACACAAAGAGAATTTGGTTTAACAGAAGTCTACAAATTAGCCAGTAATGAAAACCCGCTAGGCCCAAGCCCTTTAGCCATTGAGGCCATTAAAAAAGCGCTGAATTCTCAGCATCGTTATCCAGATCCTTCATGCTTTGAATTAGTTCAAAAAATTTCTAAAAAATGGAACGTACCTACGACACAGATTGGGATTGGTAATGGCTCAAATGAAATTATTGATTTATTGATTCGTATTTTTTGTGAAGCCGGTGACGCGATTCTGACATCTGAAGCGGCATTTGTAGCTTATAAGGTTTGTGCTCAAGCTGCGAGAGTCAAAGTTCGAACTGTGCCCTTAAAAGCTGACTTAACCATGGACTTAAATGCAATCGCTGATGATTTTTATCGCAACCCTTCAGCAAAAACTAAAATTGTTTTTATTCCTAATCCGAACAATCCAACTGGAACTTGTGTTGGCGGATCAGATCTTGAAGAATTTTTAGTACGAATGGGTAATCGTGATGATGTGCTACTTGTTTTCGACGAAGCTTACACTGAATATGTTCGCGATCCACAGTTTAAAGAAGCGGTTCAGTTTTATAAAAATTATTCGAACGTAATTGTGATCAAAACATTTTCAAAAGTTTACGGTTTAGCAGGTTTACGTTTAGGGGCCTTGTTAGCACCGGAATACGTTTTAGAATATTATAATCGCGTCAGAAATCCATTTAACGTCAACGAATTAGCCCAGGTTGCAGGAATTGCGGCTTTGGATGATCAAGATTATTTAAAAGCATCACAAAAAAT
>JANOOI010000209.1:0-2380 GCA_031421235.1 Bdellovibrio sp. | reverse complement strand
CTTGTTAAAGTGATGGCTACGCGTTCGATACGGATATCTGAACCAGAAGCTTTGAATAAAATTTCATTCACATAGCTATCGTTTGCGCGAATCGTAATTCTTTCGACAACAATTTTATCTAATTTGCTAGAACCAAAATCCTGCCAACGAACTGTTTGTGCTGGCCCGTAATCATTATGAACAGGTGGAGGAGGTGGTGGTGGATAGTAACCGCCGCCACCGTTATTTCCGTTGTCATTAGCAGTTTGGCAAATTGCATAAGGATTCAGTCCCTGGTTTTGGCGACGCTGTAAATCGTTCTGACATTGTCTTAAAGCTTGGTTACAGTTATTACCAGTAAATGAAGTAATGATATTTCCGTTTCTTGAAATCATATCAGCGCGACAATTGCCAGGGTACGGGTCATTATAGTCGCCATCACCAGGATACGGAGCAGGTTGACCGCCGCCGCCATTATTTCCGCCACCGTTATCATTATTTATAGTTTGGCAAATGGCTTGATGATTTAGTCCTTGTTGGTGTCTGTTTTGTAAATCGATTTCACATTGTCTTAAAGCCTGTTGGCAGTTGTTAGCAGTAAATGAAGTGATGATGTTGCCATTTCTTGATATCATATCTGCACGACAGCCGGCTAGACCTATGCCGCCGACGACTTGGCCATCATCATAGCTGCCATTGTTGCCGCCAAAGTTGCCGCCATAATGCTGAGCTAAAACTGTCGAAGCACAGCCTAATATAAGAGCAAAGCTTAATAAAATTTTTTTCATAACTGTTTCCCCTGTGTATGGTGTCAATGTGCATTCAAAATTTATTTCAAATACTCATAAACCTGTAAATGCAACAGATGGGCCAAATTTTTGGTGTCTAATAGGGCTTAAATATAAAGCTAAATAAAAAAAAGAGAGTTTAACGCTCTCTTTTTTTTGAGTACTTGTATTTTTTGTAAAACCAGCTAGTTCAGATTAATTAGCTAAACCTAAAAGAACTTGTAAACGTCCACGTGATCCTAATAGTCCAGATGTCGTCGCTTCAATTTCTATGCGACTAACACGTACTGAATATCTTGAATTTATTCGTAAACGAACTTCTCGGTTTTCATTTAATGTTCCTGCTTGATAAGGTAAGTCGTATGTTTGACCGTTTGTTAATGTAATTTGGACTCGTTGAATTCGAATGTCAGAACTAGTTGCTCTTAATAAAATTTCATTGACTAAAACGTTGCCTGTGCGGATCGAAACTGTTTCACCAATGATTTTATTAATTTTACTTGTTCCGAAATCTTGCCAGCGAACAGTTCTTCCTCGTCCGTATTCGCCTTGACCGATGTCGCCATCATTGTTGCCGTTATTAGATGCTCGGCAAATTGCATAAGGATTTTGACCTTGGTTTTGACGAAGCTGTAAATCGTATTCACACTGTCTTAAGGCTTGCCGGCAGTTGTTACCCGTGTAAGATGCGATGACTCTGTCAGCCCGGTTGAGCAAATCTGCCCGACAAGAAAAAACCCCGAGACGTTGTGCGAATGCTGTTGAAGACACTCCTAATATAACAATTAGACTTAATGCTATTTTTTTCATAATTATTTTCCTTCGATTATTATCGTTTAATGTTTATTTGTGATTTTAAGTACTTATTTATAGATATAAGCAACAGCTAGGCCAAATAATCCTTGCGAGGTGAAATCATTTATCAGTAGCATATTGGTTGTAGGTTATGTTCAAATATTACTCTTTTTAGGTGGTAATTAAGAACTACAGGAATAACTAACTTTATTAATAATAACTAAGGAGTCCTTAATGAATGACAAAAAAGTAATTGAAATTTTAAATAAAATTCTTGAATCAGAATTAGCCGGAGTAGTGAGATACACACATTATTCATTAATGGTTTTCGGGCACAATCGTATTCCTATCGTGAAATGGCTGCGGGACCAAGCTTCTGAATCTTTATTGCACGCAAGCGTTGCTGGCGAACACATCACGACTTTGGATGGTCATCCCAGTTTGAAAATCGGTCAATTGATTGAAACACACAAGCATTCATTAGGTGATATTTTAAAAGAAAGTCTTGATCACGAATTACAACAGCTTAAGAATTTACAAGCCTTACTAAAGCTTGTTGAAGGCGAATCAGTCTGGCTTGAAGAATATGCAAGAAATATGATTGTTGAAGAAGAAGCCCATGTTTCAGAAGTCAGAAAGATGTTAAAAACTCAGCCTAAGTGATCGTTTTGAGCATTGTCTAATTGATTTGGACGATCGATCATATTTTCAATCACCCAATCAGGATCTTCAAAACAGATGTCGTGTCCTGCATTAGGGTGAATTTCATGTTCACACTGCCAATTTTTTTCAATAGCATTAGAGCACTTTGGTGAAAC
>JANOOI010000208.1:0-1588 GCA_031421235.1 Bdellovibrio sp. | reverse complement strand
GGTGAATTTTCAAAAGCTATTTGTAGTATTTGTTGAAAATGAAGATCACTGATTTTTTCAGCTAAGAAATTACTGTGCAAATACGAAAAAAGCATTAATTGAAAAACTGGTTTCGCAGAATGAACCTCGATGGTTTTACTTAAAGTCGTGACGCTTTCAAAATCTGTATAGTATGAATTCATTTGCAAAAATAATTTATGAACAGAGTCTTTGGCTTGGGCGATGGCCATAAATTCACATGTGTTGGCGAAAGATTCTTCAATTAAAGTGATTAATGTTAAAATTTCTTGGTGATTATTAAATTCGGATCGGAGTTTTAAATTTTCACTGATGGATCTAGCTAAACCATGACAAGATTCATGAAAAATATGATTTGGTCGTAAATTATTTTCTAGATGCTGCCAGGCTATTTGTGATGTGATTTTATTTTCTAATTTTCTCAAGATTGTTACATTATCAACATAAGGTATTGTTTTAGATTTTAAAATATTTTCCAGCTGGCTCATGCCGAAAACCACGTAGTCTGGATTGGAATCATTTGAAAAAGTAAAGCCTGCATCGCTGACTATTTTTCGAACGGCATGAAATAGACAGTTATTTTTCACTAAATAACCATCCCCTAAATTATTTGGAATCTGTTGGGGGTGACTATTTTGATCATTGTGTTCAAGAATCGTTTTCAGCTTCATAAAACGCGATCTAAGCTATTAGATATGTTTTGCATGAAACTGAATATGATTTTCAATGAAGCTCGATATAAAATAATAACTATGATCGTATCCTTCTTGGAAACGCACATTAAGCTTTTGCTTTGAACTTGCACTGGTTTGAATTAAATTATTGGTTAATAATCTTTCAGCTAAAAATTGATCAGCGCTGCCTTGTTCAATCAAAATTTGTTCAATACGGTGAACACCAGATCTAATTAATTCTGTAGCGTCATATTGTTTCCAGGCCTCTTCATTATCACCAAGATAACCAGCAAAAGCTTTTCTACCCCAAGGGCTTTGCATAGGGTTAACGATCGGTGCGAAAGCTGAAACTGATTTAAATTTTTCTTTATCACGCAGCCCCATGATTAAGGCCCCGTGCCCACCCATGGAATGACCAAAAATAGAAATTTTATTTTTCATATGGTATTCGTTCACAACTATTTCATAAAGCTCGTCAGTGATGTAACTGTACATTTTGTAGTGATCTTTATAACCAGGTGTTGTGGCATCAACATAAAACCCCGCACCAGACCCAAAATCTTGACTCTCATGTTCACCGGGTAGGTTTAATCCACGTGGTGATGTATCAGGGCATATCACCATAAGACCAGCTTCATTCAAATGTTTGTACGCACCAGCTTTAGCCATGAAATTTTCATCTGTGCAGGTTAGTCCAGATAGCCAGATCAAACAGCCTTTGACTTTTCGGTCCGGAGTGTACGTTGAATAATTCATTTTTGTTTGCGTCAGTCTTGAATCATGTTCATGAAAGCGAACAGTCCCGTCAAAACACTTATGTTCTTTTAAAACTTTCATGACAAGCTCCTAGTTAGTTGAAAACGAT
Source organism: Bdellovibrio sp. (assembly GCA_031421235.1). Taxonomy (GTDB): domain Bacteria; phylum Bdellovibrionota; class Bdellovibrionia; order Bdellovibrionales; family Bdellovibrionaceae; genus Pseudobdellovibrio. Next base: position 31 of record JANOOI010000208.1, on the reverse strand, counting down.
AATTTGAAAAAGTTATTTGTGATCGAATAAA
>JANOOI010000207.1:0-4678 GCA_031421235.1 Bdellovibrio sp. | reverse complement strand
AAGGTCTTATTTTCGCAAAAAAATGACGATATTTTAGGTCTTAATACGATTGATACTGGTGCAGTTACCAATGCTGCTAAAAATATCATCAACATGGCATGATCCTATTATGTGAAGCAAAGCTTAAGCCTATTACCTTGCTCTTTAAAAAGAATTTGTGCACTTTATATTTATGAAATTATTACCAGTCATTATGAGCGGCGGCAGTGGTACTAGGTTATGGCCAGTATCAAGATCTAAGTTTCCAAAACAGTTCTGTGATTTGTTAGATTATCCATTACACACACTGACTTTAAAACGATTAAAAAAATACAATCCAGGCCTGATCGTGACTTCAGCTCAGTTTCAAGATTTAACGGAAAGTGATATTCGAAAAAACGGTTTCAATATCGAAAAAGTTCTGTATGAACCAGCCCCCCGAAATACCGCAGCAGCGATTGGTTTAGTTTGTCGTTACTTGCAAAATTTAAATCGAACCGAAGAAATTGTTGGTGTTTTTTCATCGGACAATTTAATTTTAAATGAAGCGGCATTTCATGATGCACTTCGTGTTGCTTCAGTTCAGGCTGAAACCGATGCTGTTGTTGTTTTAGGTATAAAGCCACATAGACCAGAAACCGGATTTGGTTATATTCAGGTACAGGACCGGGCTATTGGTACGAACAAAAGCACTGAAGTTCTTAAATTTCACGAAAAGCCAACGGCTGATAAAGCCCAAGAATTTATTTCTGCAGGAACTTATTTTTGGAATGCAGGAATTTTTATTTTTAAAGTCTCAGCAATGATTAAACACTTTAAAACATTTGAACCAGATATGTGGAATCAACTAGAATCTATACAGCCTGATTTATCAAATCTTGATCAAGTTTATAAAAATATTAAAAGCACTTCTATCGACTACGCAATACTAGAAAAATTAAAATCGCCTGAATTAATGTGCGTGACTTGTGATATTGATTGGAGCGATCTGGGATCATGGGATTCATTAACCGAAATTAAAGAAGGCTATAATAAAAAAAATGCAGAAGTCACTGCGGAAGCCAATGCCCAGCAAAAAATTGAAGTCAAATCAAAAGGAAATTCAATACATCCCCTAGAAAATAAAACTTACAGTTTTATTGGTGTTGATGATTTAATTGTCGTGGATACAGTAGATGCCTTGCTGATTTGTAAAAAAAATGAATCTCAGAAAGTTAAAGATGTTGTTGATCGGCTAAAGGTCATTGACCCTAAAAAAACAGAAGAACATGTTTTTGAAAACAGACCCTGGGGTCGCTTTGAAATTATTAAAGATCAGGATTATTATAAATCTAAAATCATACGTGTTGATGCCGGTCAAAAAATTTCTTATCAATCGCATGCCAAAAGATCTGAACACTGGATTATTGTTAAAGGCGAAGCCATTGTTGTTCTGAATGATCAAGAAATTTTACTTAAAACAGGGCAGCACATTTTTATTCCGCAAGGTGCAAAGCATAGAATAATCAACAACACAAAAACGGCTGTTGAATTTATCGAAGTCCAAGTTGGTAGTTATTTTGGTGAAGATGATATTGTTCGCTATCAAGATGACTATGGTCGAAAAAAATAATGTTAAGCTATTTAAAAGTAAGCAGTCAAAAAGCAAGTAGTCAAAAAGCAAAGTTCAAGCGTAAAATCCAAGAAAAATTCATTGAATTTATTTTACTAAGCTGCGCTTTAAGTTCAGTTATTATTACTTTTTTTATTATTTATACGTTAGTTAGCGAATCAGTTCCCTTTTTTAAAGAAGTTCCGATAGCCAATTTTATTTTCGAAACAGAATGGACACCGCTTTTTGAAAATGCAAAATATGGATTGATTGCTTTAATATCTGGTACAGCACTAACAACAACTATTGCGCTTACTGTGGCTATTCCGCTGGGGCTAGTTACATCTGTCTACTTAAGCGAATATGCAACTCCAAAATACCGTGAAATTTTCAAACCATTACTAGAACTTTTAGCAGCCATTCCAACAGTTGTTTACGGCTATTTTGCCTTACTACTAGTGACCCCTTTTTTGCAAAAAATATTTCCCAGCATGTCATCATTTAATGCTTTAAGTGCAGGGTTAGTCATGGGCATTATGATCATACCTTATGTGAGTAGTTTATCAGAAGATGCGATGCGCGCAGTACCGCAGTCTTTACGTGAAGGAAGCCAAGCGCTGGGTGCTTCAAAATTTCAAACTTCAATTGAAGTTGTTATCCCAAGTGCTTTTTCTGGGATTGCGTCAGCTTTTGTTTTAGCTATTTCAAGAGCACTTGGTGAAACTATGGTTGTGGCCATTGCAGCAGGTCTTGAACCACGATTTGGGTTTGATCCTTTCGGGCCCACAGAAACACTAACAGCTTACATTGTTCAAGTCAGCCAAGGCGATTTACCCCAAGGGTCAATCGGTTATCGCACGATATATATTGCGGGTTTAACATTACTTATCTTCACACTGACATTTAATATTATTGGTTTAATTATTCGTCACCGGTTAGAGAAAAAAGTACGATGAGTCCAAAAAAAAAGGCAGCTACTGCATCCAATACGACGGCTCAGGCTATAGTAAAAAAACTAAAACGTCAGGATGCCATTTTCAGCACTTTAGGTTTATTAGTCCTTTTATCAGCGCTACTAGTGCTTGTTGTTTTAATTTATGATATGGCGCAAACAGGCTGGCCACGTCTTAATTTTGATTTTTTTACAAGTTACCCCTCTAGGTTTGCAGAACGCGCTGGTATTTTAGCGGGTTGGGTCGGAAGTTTACTTGTGGTGATGACGACAGCTTTATTAGCTATACCACTTGGAATCGCAGCAGGAATTTATTTAGAAGAATACAGTCAGAAAAATTGGTTTACCCGTGTGATTGAAATTAATATTTTAAATTTGGCAGGGATTCCTTCAATTATTTATGGAATAATGGCCTTATCCCTTTTTGTTTATCAGTTAGCACTTAAACAAAGTGTCATCACTGCTGGATTAACGTTAGCTCTTTTAATACTTCCAATAATTATCGTGGCCACACGTGAAGCCATTAAAACTGTACCATCCCATATCCGCGAAGCCTCTTATTCATTGGGGGCAACGCGCTGGCAAACAATCCGCTATCATATTTTACCTTACAGTTTCGGAGGCATCATGACCGGTGTCGTGATTGCTTTATCGCGTGCCATTGGTGAAACAGCGCCATTGCTTACTGTAGGTGCTGTTACTTTTATTGGTTTCTTGCCGACAAGTCTTATGGATTCTTACACAGTGCTGCCGATTCAAATGTTTAATTGGTTATCAAGACCACAAGAAGAATTTCATGTAAATGCTGCAGCAGCAGGATTAGTTTTATTATCGATGACATTGTTACTGAATGGTTTAGCCATATATATTCGTTATCATTTTCGTAAGAAATATAAATGGTAGAAAATGATCAAAGCAGAAGGCAAAAGATTGGAGACTTGTGAGAAATGATATTTTACGGAACGCTAAAAACATTAAAGCTGAAGTTAAAAATTTGACGTTCACCTACAATGAAAAAAGTTTAGAGAGCAAAAAAGTTTTAAATTCAATCAATTTGCCAGTTTATGAGAATTCAGTGACAGCACTGATCGGCCCATCTGGCTGTGGGAAAACCACACTGCTTAGATGTTTTAATCGAATGCATGATCTGTACAGCACCGTTAATTATAATGGTCAAATTATTTTGCAACCTTCGGGATTTGATATTTTATCAAAAGATGTTGATCCATTAGAAGTGCGCATGAAAATAGGCATGGTCTTTCAAAAACCGAACCCATTTCCAAAATCAATTTATGAAAATGTGGCTTACGGTTTAAAAGTTCGCGGTATCAAAAAGAAATCTTATATCGATGAAAAAGTTGAAGAATCACTTAAAAGTGCTGGCCTTTGGCTTGAGGTTAATGATCGTTTGAATAAATCAGCGTCGACGCTGTCAGGTGGTCAGCAGCAAAGACTTTGCATAGCCAGGGCGCTGGCGACTGAACCTGAATTATTATTGTTGGATGAACCTACGTCTGCGTTAGATCCGATTTCAACAGCCCACATTGAAGAACTTCTAGGAGAACTTAAAAAAACGGTCACTTTACTGATGGTGACACACAATTTACATCAAGCAGGGCGAGCATCAGATTATACAGCGTTTATGTATATGGGTGATTTGATCGAATTTGGCGAAAGTGAACAAGTGTTTACAAATCCAAAAGTTGAACGCACAGAGAATTACATCACTGGGCGCTTTGGTTAGGTATAAATATTTTTTTGAATAACTTTGGCTATGATGCTTTTTTTAAAAGTTTTTTTTCTAAAGCAGTAAGGCGAGCTTCGATAGATGGTTTAGTCATGGCTTCTTTAAGCAGAATACCTAAATAGGTTTGATAGCCTACGCCTCGCTTTTCAGCTTCAGTCATAAGCCAATTTAAAACCTCGGCATCAACTCTAAGGCCAATTTGTACTTTCGTAGCTTTTGGATCAAGAATTGGCCCTTTGCCTATTTTTTTCATTTTTGAAAAGTTATATTCCTTTTTCATATTGTAAACGCTCCTTTTTAGTCGCTTTTCTAGCACTGATAATTCGAACTATGTCCTCATCTCTGTAGCAGTAAACAACGACAAGAAGACGGGTAGTAGCACAGTAACCAACAGCAACAAATCTTTTTT
>JANOOI010000206.1:0-7167 GCA_031421235.1 Bdellovibrio sp. | reverse complement strand
CTTCTTTTTATTGGCTGGGGTTGTTACAACGTCGTTAGCAGTTTTTCAGCAATGACATCGAAAGATGAAGTTCGAAAATTTTCAAAAAATGAAATTCTACACCTCGAAATTAACGGTGTAATAATGAACGGTAAAAAGTTTTTAAGCAGTCTTAAAAAATATCAAAAAGAAGATTCTATTAAAGCAATCGTTATAGATTTTAATTCGCCGGGCGGAGCTGTCGGTCCATCCCAAGAAATTTACTATGAAATCATTCGTGCAAAAAAAGAAACTAAAAAGCCAATCATTTGTGTTTCAACAGGATTAATTGCCAGTGGTGGCTATTATGCGGCTTTGGCCTGTGATCAAATCTTAGTGGCGCCTGGGGCGCTGGTTGGTTCAATCGGTGTTATCATGGAATTCGCAAATCTAGAAAAACTATATGACTGGGCAAAAATTCAAAGATACACAATCACTTCAGGAAAATTTAAGGATTCTGGTTCTGAATACCGCCCAATGCGTGATGATGAACGGGCTTTATTTCAAGATATGATTAACGATGTCTACGACCAATTTAGAAACGCCGTGGCTACGGCACGTGATCTTAAGTTAGATTACGTAAGCCAGTATGCTGATGGTCGTGTGATGACGGGTTCACAAGCTGTGAAATTAAAATTTGCAGACGTTGAAGGTACACTTGAAGATGCCATTCGCTTAGCAGCGCAACGGGCCCAATTAGGTGATGATTACGAAGTTTTCAAACCTAAAAAAACAAAAATGTCATTTTTTGATATTTTAACTGATAACGATGAAGAAGATGAACTGAATTCATTAACCGAATTTGCAGATCAAATGAAATCAGTGCGTGGTCAAAATATTGAAGCCGCAATTAAAAATGTTTTTAAAACTAAATATTTAAATCAACCGTTGTATCTTATGCCAGGGTACTGGGAATAGTATGGCTAAAGCCAAATCTTCTGCAAAACCAAAAAAAAAACAAGTGGCAAACTCATTTGTTAAATTGAATGAAGATGTTTGGCCTTTAGAACGAGATTTATTTTTCAGACCGGGGCGCATGAAATATGTTAGAAAACTGGTTAAGCCTAAAGGTTGTGTTTTCTGTACATCGGCAAAAAAGACTGAAAATATTAAAACGCTTTGTATTTATAAAAGTAAAACATCACAAATCGTTTTGAATAAATATCCTTACAATAATGGTCATTTGTTAGTTTTACCCTTAAGACATGTTGGTGATATCTTAGATTTATCCCAAGATGAATATTTAGATCTTCATCAAACACTAAAACTAGCCGTTCAAGCTATTCAAGATGTATACAGCCCACACGGTTTAAATATTGGGATGAATCACGGGGCCACAGGTGGGGCGGGTATTCCAGATCATTTGCATTATCATATTGTGCCTAGATGGAATAGCGATCTTAATTTTTTTCCGTTGATTGCTGAAACAAAACTTGTCGTTGAGACTGTTGAGACCAGTTATAAAAACTTTATCAATTATTTTTTGAAACTAAAAAACATGACAAGCAAAATCATGAAAAGTCAGTCGCCAAAAAATCCTTCCCAAAAAAGGAGTAAAAAATGAGTTCATTTTCAGTAGCCCCGATGACCCCTGTAGTAAAAAAATTATTAATTGCAAATTTAGCGATTTGGTTTTTTGTTCAAATTATTTTGGATCGTTTTTTTGGTTTTCAAGGTTGGCGAAACCTTATTTTAGTTCCTGATCTGGTGATTGAAAAATTTTATATTTGGCAGTTGGTCACTTATATGTTTTTTCATGCAATGGCTCCGACGCATATTTTGTTTAATATGTTGATGCTCTGGTTTTTCGGATCTGAACTTGAAAAAACGTGGGGCTCTAAAACTTTTACGATTTATTATTTTTTCACAGGTACCGCAGCAGCGGTCATTTACTGCTTAGTCGTCGGTATCTACGCGGCTTCAACAGGTTTTCGACCAGTTTTAGTCACGCCTGTGATGGGGGCTTCAGGGGCCTTATTTGGTTTACTGATCGCATACGGGATTTTATTTTCTGAACGTGTGATTTACTTTATGGGGTTATTCCCGTTAAAAGCGAAGTATTTTGTGATGATAGCCGGGGCAGTTGATATGGCTTCGTTGATTACGACAGGCTTTTCAGGTAGTGATGTGGCCTATCTGGCGCATTTAGGTGGGCTTGTTTCGGGGTTTTTATTCCTCAAAGGTCATGTTTATTACAAAAGAAACATGGTTGCGAGTCGAGTGAAGCGAAAAAGCTCAAATTTAAGGCTTGTTGTCGACAACGAAAAGACCAAATCGAGCGAAAACCCAAAGTACTGGAATTAACAGTAGATTTCGTTCTATTTTTGGCTTAAATATAAGGACTATTTTTCAGTCATCACAGGAGACTTCTATGTCATTAAATAAATCAGTAGAAAATTTAAAATTTGATAAACGTTTATTTGAGATCAATTTACGTCTTGGTCGTGTGACTCAAGAAGAAATTGAACAATACGATAAAAGTCTTCAAGATTTAGAATCTGATTCTGAAAAAATCGACATTGAAGGCTCTGAAAAAACTGACGATAGCTTATAGCCGCTTGGTTTATAAAGCCGACCACTCTTCACGTAATATTTTTAAATTATTATTTTCTTCGATTAGATAAAGAGTTTTGATCCCTTTATCCTGATGTTTATCTGACGAATAATTCTGAACAAATTTAACTAAGTATTGATTCTTCTGATGAAAAATATGGGGCTCGCCCATACCAACACTAATTTTTAAATACATTTTTTTTAGCTTTTCTTTGTGTTTTAGCCAGCTATCTTTATTAAAACCAGGTGCTGAAAAACGATCTGAATATAATTGAATATAATTTTCTAGATTTTGCGTTTCCCAAACTGATTTCCAGTTCTGCACCCAATTCATAATTTTTAATTTACGATCACTATGCGTTTTAAAGTCCACCCAATTGGTTTTATCATTAATAATTAAATAGCTTTTATTTAAAGAAATTTTATCTGATAAAGATTTAATAATATCATTTCGAACAACCACGCACCCACGTGATCCACGATTCAGCGGTACATTATCTGGCACAGAATGCAGCCAAATTCCAGAACCTGTTTTGTTATCATATTTATCAAATACATTTGGATAATTAGTTGTTAAAGCTAACGACCCATAAAGATCAAACGGTATTTGGGGTTGAGTCAGCTTTTCTTGCAGTAAATAAATACCTTCTGGTGTTTTGTGATCATCACGTTTTGTTTTGTTTCCATCACTTTTACCAATATCAATTTCAAAGGATTCGTTGGTATTCAATTGATCTGGGCTTGAAAAGAAATAAAGTTTACGTGCCATTTTATCTGCAAGTAATATCGGACTAGATAATTCAAGGTCTTTGGAAACCTGTAAAACCTCAAGTGGTTTTAATAACTGATCGATTGCAAATAATGGTATTGCAAACAATAGGGTTATAAATAGTGTAAAATATTTAGTCATTTTCATGGTCGTTTATAAATTTTGTCTCACTCTAATACGAAAGACAACTCCTTAAGGGGTTAATCACTTCGTTAAATAATCTAAATTATTTAACTTATATCTTAAGACCTTTGTCGGAAGATCCGATAATTTATTTAAGAACTATTTTTAGATATTTTTAAATACTATAGGGAAGTCTTAATATGAAAGAAAAATTACAACTGATTATGAACGCTATGTTCATTACCTTTAACTTAAGCGGCCTAGGTGTAGGGTCATACTGGGTGTATTCAGCAACGGTCGGTTATGAATCACCATACATCTTAGAAGAAACTTTACGTAAGCCTGCAAGCCTTCTAGAAGAATTTGAAAAAACATCTAACATATACACAATGGATAAATTTATCGTGAACCTATCTGGCCAACCGCGCCGAACGATCAGATTACAAGTCAATTTGGATATGATGAGCGCCAGATCTTTTACAGAAATCATGGAATCAGAAAAAACAGCTAAAGCCCGTGATAGTATTATTCGTTTATTAAATGACAAAACTTATTCTGATCTTGAATCTATTCAGGGTAAATTGTTCTTGAAAGACAAAATTGTTGAAGAAGTTAATAAAGTCTTAACTGCCGGTCTAGTCAAAGACGTGTACTTTACAGATTTTGTTATCAATTAATAGTTTTTCAATTTTCATGTTAAAAAAAGTATTTTTTTTAACATGAAAATTGAAAAAGATTACTTATTCTTATTCTGGTAAACTTTGACGCCGATGTACGATCCAGCGGCTAACAATAATAATAAAAATCCAAGAAACATTTCGTTTTGCAATAAACCTTTTTTGCCGCCAGCATTTAATTCGTCTTCGGCCGCTAATAGATCACTGGGTATAGCTTGACTGATGCCGTCACCTAAAAATTCGCCAGAACCACGAATCGGACCCAAATCACGCTGTGATAAAATATCTTTGGTCGCAATGACTCGTAAAGATTGAATTGTTTTTAAGAAGTTAGGGCTGTGTTTAGCGTAATAACTTGTGTGTGCACTGAAAGTAATAAGTATGGCAATTTGATCTTTAATCGTAGCCACATAACGCGTGTAATAATTTTGGACTTCACTGTTTGTATGAAATGAATCTAACCATTTGTGGTCGTTAATTAAATTTTCACGTGGAGGTATTGTCACTTTCGACTGAATAGTGCCGCCCGATTTTAAATTCAGAGTCATCGGTTTAGACATATGGTCTTGATAAATAGGAAAGCTATCTGAAGGTCCTTTTTCTTTTGCTGTTAAAATAATAACGGCTTCTTTTGATTCTTGAGGGTCTTCACTGCGGCAAACCCATTCAGTCTGTTCAAGTTTACACTTCCATGTGTCAAGCATCTCAAATGAAATGTAGGCATTCTTAAAAGTTCGCGCATTTGATGAAAAAGAGAAGAGGAGTATTGGAAATAGAATAAAGAACTTCAAAGACTGTGATCTCATGTTGCCTCACTTGTTGTAATACATTTACAATAGATAATATTATAGTCATAATTTTGCGATCACACAAAGGGGTAATTTATGTTAAACTTGGCTCAACTCCAGACTTTCGTCATGGTTGTCTCTGAAGGCAGCATGACTGCCGCTGCTGATAAGCTTTTTTTAACTCAACCCGCAGTCAGCCAACAAATGAAGAATCTTGAAGATGAATTAGGTGTTGAACTGATTGCCCGTGGTTCAAAACAAATAAAAACAACAGCACAAGGCGAATTACTTTACGAACATGCTAAAAAGATTTTGAATTTATCTCAGCAGGCAGAAATAGCCATCAAATCGGTTGGCGCTCAGCTTAAGGGTCAATTAAAAATCGGGACTTTAAATTCGATCGGTCTGCATCTGATGAGCCCTGTTGTTAGCCGATTACTTAAATATAATCCTGATTTTAAAATCAAAGTCGACTATGCCAAAGGCGAAGATCTTATAAAAAGCTACGAAAAAGGTGAGCTTGATGTTGTCGTTTTGCCTGATGTGGAAAAAAACTATAATATCACTTTGAAAAATTCAGAGTCCTATACTTTGTTAAAAGAAGAAATGTGGCTTGTCGGATCGGGCAAAGATGAATTTTACCCCCCAACAGTATCTATTAATGAAATTAAAAAAATTCCTTACGTGCATTTTTCGAATGAATTTCCAGCTTTTGATAAAATTTTATTAGAAAAAATGGGAACGCTTCCAGCGGTTTTTGAATCATCAAATGTAGGAACTTTAAAACGGGTCATTGAAAACGGATTAGGTATTGGTTTTTTACCAGCCCACTCAGTTAAAAAACAAATTCGTGGCGGCAGACTGAATAAAATCAAAGTTACTGATTTTGAATTTAATACTGAATTTAAATATTACCGAAAAACAACTGGTCCAACAGCAAAAACAGCTGAAATATTTTTTCAAGCCTTAAATAGTGACCAAGAGCGAAACTAGTTAGTACGATATAAATCCATATTCGAGAGTCATATTATTGGCACGAAAATTGATATAATTATATTATATCAATTTTTTAAGTGTCATTTCGGCATTGATAAATTTGATTAAACCATACAGAAGGATTTCTTAATGAAAATCGCCACATTTTTAATCACTAGTTTTTTAATCTTTATTTCCAGCACCACGCTGGCAGCGCCTAGAAAAGATATCTCAATCAATGAATTAGTTGATCAATATTATACAATCAAAGAAAAACAAAAAGCTTTTAGTTCTAAGAAAAAAAATATTTTATTCCATCAAGCTGAAATTTTACAGAATCATTGTCCTGCGCCTGCTCCATCATGTATGGATGCATTTTGTAATAGACTAGGATCTCATAGATGTGATGAACTTGGTGAAATTAAGGAGGTAGGACGTGCCTGCCGTGGTAATGAAAATGGACTATGTATTGATTCAGTCTGTAAAAGATTAGGATCTCATAGATGCGATGAACTTGGTGAGCTTATAGAAGTGGGTCGTGCTTGCGTAGGGAATCAAAGTGCGGAATGTTTTGAATCTGTATGTGTGCGTCTTGGAAGTCATCGTTGTGATGAATCTGGCGAGGTTAAAGAAGTTTTAAATGCCTGTTCTGGTAACGATTGATATGTAAAGCAGCAGCTAAAACAACACTGAATCGGGTAAACCCATACGGGCCGCGATCAATCGTACGATTTCACTGGCTGTTTCTTCAAGGGCCCGTTCAGTGACGTTGAATACAGGCCAACGTTTATTTTGTTTAAATAAATTTTCTGCGAATTCTATTTCCTTCATGATCTGCTGTAGTGAAGCATAATCTCCGCCAGCGTCTTGGCCAAATTTTTCCAGGCGGTTTTTTCTGATTCTTTGCAGTGAATCAATATCAATAATTAAACCCACAACTTTTCTTTGATCAATTTTAAATAATTGTTCTGGTAGTGGTGAATTAAGGACAAGCGGGATATTAGCAACTTTCCAGCCTTTGTGACTTAAAAAAATACTTAATGGTGTCTTACTGGTTCGACTGATACCAACTAGTACAATATCGGCTTTATCCAGTTCATGAGTTGTTTTACCATCATCATGTCGAACCGTGTATTCGATGGCTTCAATACGTTTGTAATAATGATCATTCGTTTGTCGTAGTAATCCAGTTTGGCTTGATGACGGCACGCCGAAAAAATCATCAAGTGTTGATATCAACGGGCCTAGTAAATCAGTTGCAGGA
>JANOOI010000205.1:0-2651 GCA_031421235.1 Bdellovibrio sp. | reverse complement strand
GGTTGGGATGTTGAGAATTTTTCGATATCTGAAAATTTTAAAAAGTCTGCTTATGTCATTAATGAAGATGGCGTTTCTGTTCTCAAAGTATTTGAAGGCGAGTTTAAAAAACCGCTTTCTTTCAAACTTCCTATTGGGGTCATCAATTTTAGGGAATTTAGCAAAGATGGAAACTATGCTTTGCTTCAACAAAGTACAACAAATAATCCAGACGAATTATACCTTCTTGATATAACAACTGGTGATTACCGGAAAATTACTCAGCTTAACAGATCTGGGCTTGATTTAACGCCTTATTCAGATCCTCAGGTAGTTCGATTAACATCTAAAGATGGTACTCAATTTTCTGCATTTTTATATCTACCTCCGGGTGCCAGTGAATCCAGTCCCGTTCCAGCCATGGTTTGGGTGCATGGGGGTCCAGAGGATCAATTCCGGCCTTATTTTAGTCCACGGACACTCTATTTTATGTCTCGCGGATTTGCCATCATTGCTCCAAACTTTAGAGGAAGCACTGGTTACGGTACGCGATTTAGAAAAAAAGTCTATAAAGATTGGGGTGGCAAACATATCGATGATCTGATTGCTACGGCAGAATACGCGAGCTCACGGAAAGACATCAAGAGTTCGAAAATCGGTATTCTCGGAGGGTCTTTTGGAGGCTTCTCTGTGCTATCTGCAATCACCCAACACCCTGATCGTTTTTGTAGTGCGGTTGATATTTTCGGCCCTGTGAATCTTATATCATTCTTGGATTCAATGCCTCCTTCATGGAAGTTGATGAGTAAAGACTTGATTGGCGATCCGATAAAAGATCGAGACTTTTTAATTCAACGTTCTCCCATAACCCATTTGCATAGAATAAAAACGCCTTTACTTGTGATACAAGGTAAGAACGACCCACGAGTTAGCTACAAAGAATCCGAGCAAGTCGTTGAAAATTTGAGAACTAGAAAGCAATCTGTAGATTATATTTTATTTGAGAACGAAGGACATGGTTTCGAGCGCACAGAAAATGCGAATCGTGCTTATACGGCTTCAGCAGATCATATATTCAAATATTGCCAGTAGACAAAGGGGCTCACTTTGAACCCCTAGCAACTTGATCAAATAAATAATCGAAAGCCACAGAATTCAAAAAAACTCTGTGGCTTTTTTATTTCTAAACTCTATCAAAATAAAACCTCAGCTGTTTTTAAGTTCAGCTAAGACATCCCAGCCAAATTTTTCTAGCTTGGCTTCACATTTAAAAATCAACTTGCGAATCGGCATCACACAATTACTTGCATTCCTCATGTTTTGAACCGTTGGTACCTAGTACACTCTTACACTGAAGATGTTTTTTTATTTCATTTTTGATCGAATCAGAAAACCAATTGCTATTAGAAATAAACGCTCCCTTTTTGTCATTCACTTTTGCTCCAAGTGATATTAGTTTATTTAGTGTATTTAAATTATCACCACGAGCTGCAGCGACAAGAGGGGTGTAAAATCGATTTAAGTGGTTTATATCCGCTTCGAGATCATCATTTATTAAAGCCCCGGCTTTCACTAACAATTCAATAATTTCTGGTGTACCATTTTTCGCAGCAAAATGAAGCGGTCTTGCCATACGATAATTTCCGTTCTGCTCGTTGACGGGTCCAGATCCTTTAATAAAAGCTACAACTTCATTATTATGAGCAATCAGATCTTTAACTTTATTGGCATCCTTTTCTAAGATTGCTACCAGTAATACCTCATGAGGTGATTCTAACTTTGCACCATATTTTCTGAGTAGTTCTATAGCGGATTGGTTTTTGTTTTGAATGGCAGTCCATAAATAAGTCCTTACTTTGAGATGGTTAGGATCAAAGCCAGATTTCAATAATAGTTCGAGCATGGCCGGGTCTTTAATAAATTGTATCGCTGAAATTAAGTCATCATTAAGAAGATTTTTTGAAGGGTACATCTTGATTTTTTTATCTGCAGCAATTAAGTCTCTACTGTTAATAATCTGACCCCAAGTATCACCCTTTGGCATTTTTATTAGATTACAAACCTGATTAATGCATTGAATTTGAGAATCTGACGGCGGTGCCGGACCTATCACTTCGGGACATACTCCAGGGTATTTAGGGCAAAATAGGGAGGACGCTTTTCCAGATGAATGCTTATTTACAATAACCCACTTACCACGACCGCAGCAGTCTTCATTAATTGCTGTACAGTCAGCCTTGGATCCGCATTTAAGAAATTCTTTTGGCAATTCTTTGGAAAAAACCAAAGAATAATTAATAAATACTGTAAATAAAATAAACATGTTCATGCGTTCAAGCATCTGTATTACAACTTTTTTTGTCAATATTTAATAGAGTCGCCTTAGGGTTAATTTCGGTTATCTTGGTCCAGATTCAATGTTAATCTTTTATTTCTAAAATCTGTCAAAATAAAACTTCAGCTGTTTTTAAGTTCAGCTAAGACATCCCAACCAAACTTTTCTAGCTTGGCTTCGCCGATACCGTAGATAGTACGCAATTGGGTTATATTATTTGGGTTTTGAATCGCCAATTGTCTAAGTGTTTGATCACTAAATATCACAAATGCTGGCGAATCTAATTCTTTTGCTTTTTGTTTTCGCCATTTCTTGAGCGTTAAAAAACGCTGCTCTT
>JANOOI010000204.1:0-3580 GCA_031421235.1 Bdellovibrio sp. | reverse complement strand
AACGACTTAAAAAATCTCGGGCCTCTTCTGGATTGCTGATGTATTGATTACTCATAGGTTCTCAGTTTCCAGATTTTGCTGAGTCGTTTTTAAGTGCGAAGCCGATCCAGACCATGTTTCGTTAGGCTCAAATGTGTCATTGATAAAGCTTAAAAATTGATAGATAGGCATACTGACTAAAAACGTTAAACCGACATCAGTTAATCGGTGAAGAAAAAAAACTGAAGTCGGTTGCTTTTCTAACCAGTGGGACACAACAATATAAGTGATGTGATAAAAAACTGATCCAGCGCCGACTAAAATCGAAAAATAAAACACAGTGGACGTGTGAATTCTTGTCTTAAGTATCCAAATAAATCCATGAAGTAAAATAAAAGACATCAATATGACTTTTAGTGGAGCATAAGTAAAGCGGGTCATGACTAAGGCTAAAAAATAAATAAACACGAGCGCAGGATAGGGTTTTAATTTAAAACTGAGGAAAATAATAAAAACTAACCATAAGGAAGGAGATGGAATCAAAGTCGTTATAAATGGCCAAAAACTGGTTTGAAAAGCACAAAAAACAAAAAACACCAGAGTCAGTGAAAGAATTCTTAAAATAAGGTGAAGTTTACGTTTAGAAATCATTGCTTTTTTGTACCCGTCGAAACTGTTTCGGTCGATGACACCACGACAGCAACAGGTTGATCTTTCAGAAAATCTTCATTTTTTGCATTTTCTACAATAAAAACTTCTTCAATTTTGTTGGATTCAATGATGGGTTTAATCTTGATAATCAAACTTGGATTAATGGCTTTTTTCTCGACTTCAGTGACCACACCTAAAGGGAAGCCTTTAGGAAAAATATTATCAATCCCACCAGTTACAATAATATCCCCGGGCTTAACATCTTCATTGCGATCAATATATTGTAAAACGCCGCCGTTGGTGTCCTTACCTAAACCTTCTAGGATGCCGTGAGCTCTGGTTTTCTGAAGAAGTGCGTCAACAACCGAATAACGATCTGTGATCAACATCACATGGCTTGTGTTTTTTTCGGGCCTGAAAACATAACCAACTGCGCCAGCCACAGTTAAGACGGCTTGCATGTGTTTAACCCCATGCGAAGTGCCCTTGTTAATTGTAATCGTCTTATGATCAGGCAATAAATCGCGACCAATCACTTGGGCTGGGGTTAATGTCATTCGGGTATTTTTTTGAAAATCCATGAAACTTTTTAGACGCTCGATTTCAATTTGTTGTTCATTTAAAACCTGTAAACGTGTCTCAAGTTCTTGAACTTGATTTTTAAGAAGTAGGTTGTCTTTTTTTATGCGAATAAGGTTTAAATACTCGGCGGTTGTACCTTTAACGCCTAAGCTCAAACCTGAAAATGTGTTTTGAAAAAACTGGGAAATAAAGCTTAACGGTTGAGCAAACCAAACATCTTCAGATTTTTTTTGCTCCATGTTAATAGATATTAAAGGAAACGAAATAAACAAAATTAGAAGAAGAATTTTTTTTAAATTAATATTTAGAAAATTCAAGATGCGCTCCTTCAGCTTTGCTGGATGTCGTTCCTACAAGACTACGGTAACAAATAGAATGAAGATTTCAAGGTTAACATGAAATAACTTGAATTTTTTTTTGAAACATGAGGACATATCGTGATTGACAACGAAAATAAATAATAGGGAGTTACTAGTGACAAATGTAAATGGCCAGCCAAACGGACATTCAAACAGGCAAAATACGGGTCTTATAAGTTCAATTAAAAAAGTATTTCAAGGCAAAGCTTTTAATGCAAAATCTGTAGTTGCTTTTGTTATTTTTGGAATGATCGTTTTGACTTTCGTGCTTTCAGATATATCTGGCCGTAATAATGGTGGCGGTGCTAGTATGGCGTCAGCAGCCGAAGTGAATGGAGAATTAATCAGTATTAAAAACTTTCAAGAACAAGAAAACCGGGTTTCCGCCTATTATGCACAACTTTTCGGCGGACAAATTAACGAAGAACTTCAGCGCAAACAAATTCGTTCTGAAACAATGGGCGAATTGATTAATAATGTTTTAGCTGCTCAAGCTGCTGATAAAGAAAAAGTTCTTGCAACTGATGCGGAAGTCAAAAAAATCATAACTCAAGATCTGCCTTATTTTCAAAAAGACGGTATTTTTCAAACTGATGTTTATAAAGCCATTTTAAGTGCGAACAGATTAACGCCTTCAGAATTTGAAAAAGATTTACGTGTGCAAACTAAGAATCAAAAATTGCGTCAACTTTTTGAAACCGGTTTATCTGCGCCTAGTTTATCTAAAAAATTGACTGCTGATTTAAAATCAGCACAAATTAATGTGGCCTATTTAAAATTAAATTTTGAAGCTTTTAAAGCCAAACAAAATGTTGGTGCAGCGGAATTAAGCCAGTCGTTAGCCGATGCAGCTTTCATGAAAAGAATCGAAGACGACTACGCTTCAAAAAGACAAGATTACGATCTGCCTGAGCAAGTCAAAGCGTCGCACATCTTGATTCGTGCTAACCCAGCAATCAAGGCTGAAACAGAAGCAGCCCGTATCAAAGCGAAAGCCATTCAAGTGCGTTTAGCGAAAGAAGATTTTGGAACTGTAGCAGCAGCAGTCAGTGAAGATCCGGGCTCAAAATCAAAAAAAGGTGACTTAGGATTTTTCAGCAAAACACAAATGGTTCCAGCCTTTGCAGACGTTGCATTCAAATTACCAAAAGGCCAAGTTTCTGATTTAGTTGAAACAGATTTTGGTATTCACATCATCAAGGTCACAGACAAAAAGGCAGCGCAGTTAATCAGCCTTAAAGAAGTTCAAAATGATCTAGCTAAAAATATAATTTTGAAAGAAAAATATTTAAAATTAGCTAAACAATTCGAAACCTTGCTAGCGGCTTCGCAATTTGCAGAAGTTGAAACTTTAGTTAGCCAGAACCAATTGAACTGGGTAACTAGTGGTTTTTTTGATTTAGAAAATGATATTTTCCCACAAGTTGGATCGCGCGAATTATTAAACGCAAGTTTGAAATTGAACAAAAAATCTCAGTATGGTTTAAACTTAGTCCGTGAAGGTGACGATCAGTACTTAGTTAAATTAATTGATTTCAAAAATAATGCAGCAGTTGTTGATCTGAAGCAGTCTGAATTAACAGATAAGCTCAAAGCTTCTTCAGCATTTGGCTCTTGGATAGAAAACTATCGCAAGAATTCAAAAATTACGATGAATGATCTACTTCTTCAGTAAATGATCGGGCTCGAAGGCAAAAGGAAACAGTTCTGCAAAAGTCAGCGCTGTTTCTTGCCCTTGGGTATTAACTAGGTATATTTCTGTCAGGCCTGTGCTAAATTCAGCCATGACTTGTCGGCACAGACCGCAAGGCGGCCAAGGTGATTTTTCATCACTAGCCACTGCGATAGCAGAAATTTTAAGTTGATTAGAGTTTTCACTAAAAGCTTTCCAAATAGCGACTCGCTCAGCACAAACAGTGCCGCCGTAAGACGCGTTTTCTATGTTGCAGCCACTGAACACCAGGCCATTACTCAATTGTATGGCGGCACCTATTTTTTTTGTCGAATAG